>CAYUAC010000034.1:11597-17039 GCA_964442515.1 uncultured Campylobacterales bacterium
ATGCCAACGACGATCAGCTGGATTTTCCCATCGTGTACGCTTCAGCGATCAATGGGTTTGCCGTCGATGAGGTGGGCGATGAAGAAAAGAATATGACCCCGCTTTTTAACATGATTTTAGACCACGTACCAAGCCCCACCGGCAGTGAAGAAAACCATACGCAGGCGCAGGTGTTTACGCTGGATTACGATAACTACGTCGGTCGTATCGGGGTAACGCGAATCTTTAACGGTTCTATCAAGAAAAACCAGGAAGTCTTGCTGGCCAAAGCTGACGGCGAAAAGGTTAAGGGCCGCGTTCGGAAGCTGATCGGGTTTTTAGGCCTTGAAAAGATCGAGATCGATGAAGCCGGCTGCGGCGATATCTGCGCGATCGCGGGCTTTGATGATATCGATGTGGGCGATAGTCTGGTGGATAAAGACAATCCTATGCCACTTGATCCGCTGCACATTGAAGAACCAACGCTTTCAGTCGTTTTCAGCGCCAATGATTCGCCGCTTGCTGGGCTGGAAGGCAAGCACGTTACGTCCAATAAACTCAAAGACCGGCTGGAAAAAGAGATGGAGACCAATATCGCCATGACCTTTGAAACGCTGGAAGAGGGCGCGTTTAAAGTCTCCGGCCGCGGGGAGTTGCAGATTGCGATCCTGGCTGAAAATATGCGAAGAGAGGATTTTGAGTTTAATATTTCCCGTCCCGAAGTCGTTATCAAAGAAGTTGGCGGCGTGAAGATGGAGCCCTATGAACATCTCGTCATCGACGTTCCCGAAGAATACAGCGGCAGCGTGATTGAAAAACTGGGCAAAAGAAAAGCCAACATGCAGGGCATGACCACGATGCCTGACGGTACTCAAAGAGTGGAATTTGAAATCCCCGCACGCGGATTGATCGGCTTTCGAAGCGAATTTTTAACCGACAGTAAAGGCGAAGGGGTGATGAACCACTCCTTTTTGGAATACCGCGCGTTTGTCGGCGGTGTGGAAAGCAGAAGTAAAGGCGCTCTTGTTTCCAGAGAAAACGGCGATACCATCGCGTACTCGCTGTTTAACCTCCAAGATAGAGGCGTACTATTCGTGGGTGCTCAAACCAAAGTTTATCAGGGCATGGTTATCGGCGAAAACGCCAGGGCGGGTGATCTTGAAGTCAATCCGCTCAAAGGTAAGCAGCTGACCAATATGCGCTCAGCGGGCAACGATGACGCGGTCAAACTCGTACCGCCTCAGGATATGAACTTAGAACGCGCGCTTGAGTGGATCGAAGATGACGAACTGGTCGAGGTTACGCCCAAAAATATCCGTATCCGCAAAAAAATCCTTGATCCCAATCAGCGCAAAAGAGCGCAGAAAAAGAATAAATAACCTCCCATGGATTATGAGCAGCTGCAGTGGGCCGTGCAAAAGCTTGGCCTGCTCTCACGCAGTTCGCAAGCTGATCTGAAGCGCGAATACAAGCAGCTTTCAAAAAAGTACCATCCCGATCTGGGCGGCGACACCGAAGAGTTTGCCCAAATCAACAAAGCTTATCATATCGTCAAAGAGTATATGGACAATTTTCGTTTTGTATTTGATTATGAAGAGTTTCGCAGGCAGTATCCCCACCTTGGCGCGCCCGACTGGCTGGCGGGCAAGGGGGAGAAGAAGTAGTTTACTTTTCGATCTCGGCTACGATCGCGCCTCTAAAATCGCCTTTGGCAAAGTTTCTGGCTTTGTCATGAGGAAAGCGCTTGTCGATTCGTGAAAGAATCTTATCATCTATCTTTGCCGTATCGCCGTGGCACTTGAGGCAGGGTTTGCCTACCGCTAAGGCTTTGTATACGTAGTATTTGTCTTCAGTTTCAACCGTTTGCATCACTTTTTTGGGATCGGCTCCGCCCTTTTCGATCTTGTAGCGCATAAGACGCATCACTTCGATATCCTGGATGCTTGGCTCATTGGCCTGATTTCGGTATTTCAGCGCCGTTCTTCGCACCGTTACGTCTTCATCCAGTTTGGCATTGACCTCTTTGGTGATATCCTGGGCCTGTTTGGAACAGTACTCAATGGCTTTGATTCCGCTGGGGTCCTCTTTGAACTTGGCTTTCAGCTCGGTTTTGAGTGATTTGCCAAGCTGCTGCATACTTTCTTTTGCTTGCTGCATTACCGCGTCATTGGCAAAAAGTGTGGCACAGGCTAATGATAAAGTCAGTGTTATTTTCTTCATAAGCTTTTCTCCTTTGTTTGTATTCATAGATTATGATACTAAAAAAACATTGCAAAGAGATTAAGATACAATAACGGTCATGAAAATTACAACCGTTCAAACCCCGGTCGGAGAAAACGCCGTGGAAAAAAATTATACCAAAATAGAAGAAGCGATTACCCGTGCCGCGGCCTGTGACAGCGATCTGGTCGTTTTTCCCGAAGCCTGTCTCAGCGGCTACGTGTATGCAAGCAGGCAGGAGGTGGCGGCCAACGCATTTTTCGCAAATGATGTCGTTCTTTTGCGCCTGCATGACCTGTGCCGCCGCAAAAATATCTGCGCACTGGTTGGCTACTTTGAAAAAGAGGGGACAAAGCTTTTTAATACGGTCGAGCTTTTTGGCGCAAACACAAGCGCCAAATACAGAAAGATCCATCTGCCCAGACTTGGCGGCGACCGCTTTTGTGACAGCGGTGATCTCGGATTTGTCAATTTTGAATTACAAGGTATCAATATCGGTCTTAACCTGTGCTATGACCTGCGCTTTTGTGAAGCGGCGAGGGTTTGCGGGCTGCAGGGGGCGGATTTGATCATTATTCCCACAAACGAACCGGTGCAGGCGTACAAACTGTATGAACTGCTGCTGCCTGCCAGAGCGTTTGAAAACGGGGTGTACTGTCTGTGGGTCAACCGTGTGGGCCAAAGCCGGGGGTATGAGTTTTTCGGTAAAAGTTCGCTGATCAATCCTGAGGGTGAAGTGGTCTTTGCGCTTGGTGAGCATGAGTGCAGCAGGGATCATACCCTGCATGTAGGCAAAAGCAGGCGTAAAGCCTTTGTCAAAGACGAGTATGAAATCGATCTGTTTGCCCACAGATCGCCGGGGAATTACGGGGCGATCTGTAAAAAATAATCAGGTAAAAAGCTTGTAAACGGAACTGAAATCCTTTTGGCCCTCACCCTGTTTTTTCATCTGGGAAAACAACTCTTTTGGCACCGCCGCGCTGTAAAGCGGGCGGTCCATACTGTAGGCCAGATCCTGCAGGTTGTGCAAATCTTTATTGATTGCCGCGTTTGAGAAATGGGGATCAAAATCCTCCTCGATCAGTTTTTGGGTCTTGGCTGTAAGCACCAGCGACTGGCCGCCGCCGGCACCCAGGATCTCTAACGCTTTTGATTTGTCGATATCACATGCTTCTCCCAGAGCCGTACACTCGGCGATGGTAGCCATAAAGGAGCCAAGGCAGAGATTGTTGATCAGTTTCATCTTGGTTGCCGCCCCGGGCTGTGGCAGGTGAAAGATATCATCGGCGATATCACTCAAAAGCGCTTGGTTGTTTTCATGCACCTCCTGTCTGCCGGAGGTGACGACGGTGAGCACTCCTTTCAAAGCGGGGCCGACACTGCCGTATACGGGGCATTCCAGATACGATGCGCCCTGCGCGGCGAGGGTTTCGTGAAAAGCCGGGACTTTTTCAAAGTGGTGCGTCGTAAGGTCGATGATCGTTTTGCCCTTTATATCAGCAGCCAGCAGTCCGTCATCGTTATGCAGCACTTCTTCAACCGCGTCTGAGTCAAAAAGACAGATCATGATGGTATCGCATTGCTTTGCAAGCTCTTTTGGAGTCTTAGCATACGCAAAGCCGCTCTGGCGGGCCTTGTCTGTAGACCTGTTGTAGAGCACAAGTTCTCTGCCCTGCTGATGCAGGCGCTTTACGATAGCGCTTCCAAGATTGCCAAGTCCGATAAATCCAATTGCCATAAACGGTTCCTTTTTAATTTAATTATACAATCATATGCTTTTACTTTGCAAGTGCAGGCAGGAAAGCAACAAGTGCTTGTATGGTATAATTTACATATACAGACAAAAAGGAGTAGTGATGAAAGTTATCTGTCCGCATTGTCTCAGCATCAACAACGTGCCCTATAAACAAAGCTATAAAAAAGCTAACTGCGGTAAATGCAAACGCTCACTGCTGGAGACAAAACCCATTGAAGCGTCGGCATCGGATTTTGACAAAATCTTAGCCAACAGTGATATCCCCGTAATCGTAGATTTTTGGGCACCCTGGTGCGGTCCATGCAAAATGATGGCACCCGTTTTTGAGAAAACGGCAGCACACTTTCCTCTTAAGGCTGCCTTTGTCAAAGTCAATACCGAAAACGAGCAAAACCTGGCCGCACGCTTTGGCATACGGGGCATCCCGACACTGGCGGTATTTAAAAACGCCAAAGAAGTTGAACGCACTTCCGGCGCGATGGATGAAAATGGCCTCAAATCGTTTGTGCAGCGGTTTGTGTGAAACAATACGCCGAAACTGTGTAGGATGCAACGGTTTATGAACCATAAGGAGATCAAAACTACATTGCAGTATGCAAAGCTTGCACCGGATGCTGTAAAGATGCAATGAAAAACTGATATCTTGACAAAAATATATCTTAGAGGATATAATACACAATGCCACATGAAGACTGGAGTATTAATTACTATAAGAGCCATAACGGCAAAGAACCGGTCAAACAATGGATAGACAAAGATTTGGCCGTAAGCGCTAAAGCAAAATTGTTTAAAGCATTTGAGCTGTTGCAAAAACACGGGATAGATTTAGGTATGCCCTATGTCAAACCGATACGCTCAAAGCTTTATGAACTTAGGGTCAAAGATCAAAACGGTATATACAGGGTTTTATATTTTGCAAATACCGGCAAAGAATTTATATTGCTGCATGGATTTACAAAGAAAACCAATAAAACCCCCAAGCAAGACATAGAGATTGCTCTAAAAAGAAAAAAGGAGTTTAGCAATGGATGATTTTCAAAAGCATCTGCAGGAAAGCTTGCAAGATCCTGCCTTTAAAGAGGAGTATGAAAAGCAAGATATCAGATTTCGTGTAATAGATATGTTTATTACATTGAGAAACAACTACAAGCTTACCCAAAAGCAGCTGGCCGAAAAGATCGGAACTACACAAGCAGTTATCTCCAGAATTGAAAAAGGTAATGTAAACGTGAGTTTGGATTTTTTAAACAAAACAGCAAAAGCCTTTGGGAAAAAGCTTGATTTGAATTTGAGTTGAGTTAAGATTGAAAGTAACAAAAACGAAAAAAGCTACGTTTTTCTATCTTGTTTCTCATTTGTTACACAAAATGTTTCACAGCTAGTATCGTGATAGATTAAAAAGTCGTCTATGTAACTATTTTTGGGGGTTTCTGAAAATGTGGCCGGGAGACAGGGATTCGAACCCTGGGAGGTATGACCCTCGCTGG
>CAYUAC010000035.1:0-17024 GCA_964442515.1 uncultured Campylobacterales bacterium
TCTTTCATCTTTTTCTGAATCTTTTCTTCCAGCTGCCTGGGGCTGAGATTTTTCACATCAAATGATTCCAGTTTCTGCTGCGTCTTTTCTTTGGTGTTTTGCAGCAGCTTTGGGTCGATATTGATAATAGCATCCCCCGATGCCGCAAGCAGCGGGAAAAGCGTACTGTTTTTGGTCTGATCCTGGAGTTTTTCGGAAATAAAATCCACCGACGCAAGCGCGTATGCGATCACGGAAAAGATGACAAAAATCTTTCCCGAGGCAAACAAAAATCCCAAAATCTTGTCAACGGCGCCAAGACCGCTGAGGCCGACTAGCTTGGAAGTAATCTTGCCAAGGCCCAGAATTCCGGTCCAGATGGCAATGAGCAATACGACAAAAGCGATCAGGTTTGCCGCCTGGGACTTTTCAAATCCCAAAACCGTATCGTTTAAAAATGTCCCAAAAGATGCCGAAAACGTCGAAGCGAGGTAGATACCAAGGGCAATGGCAAGCAAGCCAAACACCTCTTTGATCATTCCTCCCATCAAGCCTTTTAAACCCAAAAGAATGATCAGTCCGCCAAGGATCATATCGATATAACTTAACTCCATTACCCTATCTCCACTCTGCTTTTTCCTTTGGATTTGGCTTCATACATCGCTTTATCGGCTCTTTGAAAAAGCGTTTCGTAATTATCACCGTCTGTGTATTTTGTCACACCAAGACTTGCCGTGATCGTGATAATACTGTCTTTAAATTTGAGTTTGTTTTTTGCTATTGATTTTACCGTTCTGTTGGCAACCTTCACCGCTTCATCCAGATCGGTGCGATTAAGTACGATAATAAACTCTTCCCCGCCGAAACGATACACCTTTGTGCCCTGCCGCACCAGGCTTTTGAGCAGCTTGGCCACATAGATCAAAACCTTGTCGCCGGCTAAGTGGCCGTTTTTATCGTTGATGAGTTTAAAATCATCCAGGTCGATAATGATGATACTGAATCCGGCTTCGGACTTTTGCCGGGCCGTACTGATGAGATGGTTGATATCTTCGATGAGTGTTTTTCTGTTGTACAACTTGGTCAAATGATCCAGATTAACCTCGTTTTCCAGGCTGTGAATCTCTTTTTGCAGGGTTTCTATACGTTTATTGGCTTTTTCCAGTTCGTCAAAGATTTCATTGTGAAAACTGCTGACTTTTGTTTTAAGACCGCTCAGATCAATCCGCTCGTTTGAAATAATCTTTTCAACTTCCTGGATATTGAGTTTTGTGATATCAGAAATGCTGTCGGTACTGTTTTGAAAATCTTCCAGCGTGTCTTTGGCGATCTGGGTCTGTCCATCGTCGGAATAGCGCTGGGCAATCTCCCTGAAATCCTGCCCGGAAATGCCAAACAGCGCGGCATTGTCGTATAAAAACTCCATAACCCCTTCCAGGTCCCTGGTAAAAAGTTCTTCGTGCCGGCACTTTTCAAGAAGATCGGCTGTCAATTCTTCGATTTTTTTGCATTCTCGTTCCATGGCATTCTCACTTGGCTATTTCTGATTCAAAACTCTTATATGCGCCCAATTATACTAAAGTTTTTATTTGTTTACGCTTTAGTATTACAGGGCGTCTTTCATGGCCTGCTTGGCTTCCCTGTCCATTGTTTTTTTCTTCAGGGTTTCACGTTTGTCATGTTTTTTCTTGCCTTTGGCCAGCGCGATCTGGACTTTGCACAGGTTGCGCCTGTTAAAATAGATTTTTAACGCCACTACCGTCAAACCCTGCTTGCTGACCTTGCCGTAGAGTTTATCAAGCTGTTTGTCGTGCAGCAACAGTTTTCTGGCCCTGGTGGGTTCTGGTTTGAAATGGGGATTGGTATAATCCATATGCGAAATATGGG
Organism: uncultured Campylobacterales bacterium; assembly: GCA_964442515.1. Taxonomy (GTDB): domain Bacteria; phylum Campylobacterota; class Campylobacteria; order Campylobacterales; family Sulfurovaceae; genus TCS-49. The sequence goes on from CAYUAC010000035.1 coordinate 1,867, forward strand.
CGTTTAAAAGCCAGAGTTCGCCTTTGATAAAACGGCAAAAACTGTCTTTGAGATTGACCCTGGCGTTTCGCACGGCTTTGACTTCGCTGCCGGTCAGTACGATGCCGGCTTCAAACTTTTCAAGAATCTCAAAATCAAAAAACGCTTTTTTATTTTTCGCAATTGGCCGCATACACTTTCCTGTTTTTTTGTTTTAATTATATCATAATGCCAAAATGCGCAAATAGCAGAACAAATTAATATATCGCTAAGCTGTTTTTGTGTAAAATTCACGACAATTTAACAATATAAAACGTAAAAGGAAAGATAGAATATGAAACGAACATTTCAACCCCACAACAGACCACGCAAAAACAAACACGGCTTCAGAGCCAGAATGAAAAGCAAAAACGGCAGAAAAGTGATCAACGCAAGACGTGCAAAAGGCAGAAAAAGATTGTCCGTATAGCAGGTTTTGAAACCCTGAAAACGCAAAAAGAGTTTTCAAGGGTGTATAAAACCGCAAAGGTTAAGCACGACGGGGCGTTTGTCGTGTTTTACAGGAAAAACGCCGCTCAAAAAGTCGGTTTTGTCGCAAGCAAAAAAGTGGGCAACGCTGTCAAGCGAAACAGGGCAAAACGCCTGCTTCGCGCGCACTTTATCAACCATGCTTCCCACCTTGAGACCGGCAGCTACATTTTTGTAGCCAAAGAAAAACTGCTCAGCAGCAGCTTTGAAAAAACCAGACAACGATTCACGCACGCCCTGCACAGCACAGGCGCGTTGGAACTTTAAACACAGAGGGAAATCAATTGGATAAGTTAGATACGCAAAAACGGTTTTTAATAGCAACGGTTCTTTCCTTGCTGGTTTTTATCGCTTATGATTACTTTTTCATGCCAAAACCGCAAAACACAGAAACAACCCAGACCGCTCAGACAGAACAACATCAGGCCAAAACGCAGGCACCGGCAGGCACGGACGCCGCACCCGATGCGCAGCCAGAGGCGCAGGCAGAGCAAAAAACCCAGGCCCCGCAAAGCAGCACCTCGCTTGACCGAACGCTTGTAACGGTCAACGCCGACAACTTCCGCTTAGAGATCGACCGCCTCGGACGCATCAAACAGGTGACGCTTCTTGAATCACAGTTCAGTGACCAGGAAGGCGCCCAGATCAAGTTGCTTGATCCAAACAACGTCCGGCCTCTGGAAGTGCGCTACGCCGATCCCGATATCAACAAGCAGGCGTTTAAAACCCCTTACAGCGCCGATACCGAAACCCTAACGCTAAATGGCAGCGACAAACAGGTGACGCTGACGCAAAAGATGGGTGAAACCACGGTTACAAAAACCGTGACCTTTTCAAGCGACGGCCACTACACCGTCGATGTCAAGATCAACAAAGATGAGAAATTCTTTATCACTCCCGGGGACAAACCCGCCGTCGCCGTTGACGGATTTGCCGTTCACGGCGGTTTGATCCGTACCACCGATGAAGTGATCCACACGATCGAATCAGGCGACGCTACGGGTAACGAGAGTTTTTCCAAAGCCCAGATCGCTTCGGCGTTTTCCAAATACTACGCGACGCTGTTTTATGATTTTGACAACCCGCGAAACGTTTCGGTCATTGCCGACAAGGAAAACCCGATCCTGTTTATCAACGCGGATAAAACGTTTTCCATCGCCGGTTATATCGGTCCAAAAGATTATAAAAAACTCTCTTCGATCCATCCGCAGCTGACCGATGCGATCGAATACGGCTTTTTCTCCTTTATCGCCGCGCCGGTGTTTAAAGTCTTGCTTTATATCCATGAAAAAGTGGGCAACTGGGGCTGGTCGATCGTAATTTTAACCTTTTTCATCCGCCTCATCCTCTTCCCGCTGACGCACAAGGGTATGACCTCTATGCAGAAACTCAAAGAGCTCTCTCCCCGCATCAAACAGATTCAGGAGAAATACAAGGGCGATTCGCAGAAGATGAATGCGCACATGATGGATTTTTACAAGAAAAACAAGGTCAACCCTATGGGCGGCTGTCTGCCTTTGATCCTGCAGATTCCAGTGTTTTTCGCCATATACCGCGTGCTGATCAACACTATCGAACTCAAAGGGGCCGAGTGGATGCTGTGGATCAACGATCTGTCGGCGATGGACCCCTATTTTATCCTGCCCATTCTGATGGGCGGAAGTATGTGGCTGCAACAGAAGATGTCGCCCAATAACTTTACCGATCCGATGCAAAAAAAGATTTTTGAATATCTGCCCGTTATCTTTACGCTGTTTTTTATCACCTTCCCCGCAGGCCTGGTTCTGTACTGGCTTACCAATAATATATTCTCAATCGCGCAGCAGTGGGTGATTAACAAGCAGTTTGAAGCAAAAAGGCGAAAGCATGCTGAAAGTTGAAGCCCCAAGCCTTGAAGAAGCGTACAGCCAGGCTTCTTCAAAGTTAGAATGTTCCATCACCGAACTGCACTTTGAAATTATCCAGCACCCAAAACCCGGTTTTCTGGGGCTGTTTAAAAAATCCGCGGTGATCGTTGCAACCTGCAAGGAAATTCCGCAAAAACCCCGGCCAAAGCCAAAAGAGCGCAAACATTCCACCCCGACACGCCCAGCATCAAAAGAAAAGCCGCAGCCAAAAGAAAAAGCGCCCCGGGCAAAAGAGCCCCAACAGCGCGCAAAATCCTACAACATCGATGAAGACGAAATCATCCAAAACTTTTACAGCAGCGGCTGTGACGAAAATGACGGTGTATGCAAAACAATCGATGAAAAGATCAACACGCTTTTTGAAACGATGTGTTTTGATTTGGAGCGCATCTATGTCTCTATGCTTGATGACAATACGGTTTTTATCGAAATCAAGGGCGAGGACGCCGCCCTGCTTATCGGCAAAGAGGGGTACCGCTACAAAGCGCTTTCGTATATGCTTTTTAACTGGATCAATTCCAAATACAACCTTTCCCTGCGCCTGGAAGTCGCGGAGTTTTTAACTTCCCAGGAAAAGATGATCGCAAACTATATCAAACCCGTCATCACCCAGATCAAACAAAACGGCCGGGGCCAGACCAAGCCGCTGGACGGGATTTTGGTACAGATAGCGCTTAAGCAGCTTCGATCACAGTTTCCAAATAAATACGTCGGTATCAAAACCAACAGTTTTGACGAAAAGTATATCGTCGTCAATGACTTCAGAAAATAGTACGATCGCGGCCACGGCTACGGCTTCGGGCGTAGCTTCTATCTCCATTGTCCGCATCAGCGGACCGGACGCGCTGGAGATCGCGAAAAAAATAGCGCACAAAGAAAGCTTTACCCCGCGTATGGCTACCCTTTGCTATCTGTATGACAGCAGCGGCGAAGCGATCGATCAGTCAATCGTTATCTATTTTAAAGCCCCCTACTCCTTTACCGGCGAAGATGTTGTCGAACTGCAGTGCCACGGCGGGATCAGCGTATCGCAGCTGGTACTGCAAAGCGCGCTGGACTGCGGGGCCGTGCTTGCCAAGCCCGGCGAATTCAGCAAACGCGCGTTTTTAAACGGCAAGATCGATCTGACCAAGGCCGAAGCCACGGCCAAACTGATCGAATCCAAAAGCTTAGACGCCGCAAAAATCCTGACCAAACAGCTTCAGGGCGATCTGCAGGAGTTTGTAAACAAAGCCAGAGACGAACTCATCGGCGCTCTGGCTTACAGCGAAGTCTCTATCGATTACGCCGAAGAGGATTTGCCGACTGATCTTAAAAAAAGTTTGCAAATTAAGCTTCAAAACCTTCAGGAACAGTTTACGCGCCTGGTTGATACCAGCAACCGCAAAAAGGGCTTGATCGAAGGGTTTAAAGCCGCCATCATCGGCAAACCCAACGTCGGTAAAAGTTCCATCTTAAACCGCCTGCTGGCACAAAACAGAGCTATTGTCAGCGATATCGCCGGAACCACCAGAGACACCATAGAAGAACAGCTGCTGCTTGGGACCCACCTGATCCGCATCGTCGATACCGCCGGCATCCGTCAAAGCAGTGAAACCATCGAAACAATCGGCATCGAAAAATCGATGGAAGCCATGGAACAAAGCGATATCGTTATCGCCGTTTTTGACGGTTCGCAGCCGCTGGATGCAGAAGATGAAAAGATTCTTTCCCTGCTGCAAGAAAGTGACAAAAAGGTTTTTGTCTGCATCAACAAAAGCGACCTGACTGCCCGCATCGACAAAGAAAGATTCAAGGGGTTAAATCCCGCCCAAATCAGCGCTAATAAACAGCTTGACGCGCTTACAGGGCCGCTTTTGGATTATCTTGACAGCACCGGAACCGATGAGGAGCTGATGCTTGTGGGCAACCGCCAGATCAATGCCGTAAGCCAGGCTTGCAACGAGATAAAATACGCGCTGGTGCCTTTGCAAAATGAAGAGCTTGAACTCTTTAGCTACCATCTGCAGGAAGCGGCCAAAGCGATCGCTTCCATTTCACGCCCCTTTGACAGCGAGGAAGTGCTTGATTCGATGTTTGGCGAATTCTGCCTTGGCAAATAGACGCCAATTCCATGAATATTTTACAACAAATCCTACTTCAGGAAACGTTGTACTTTTTGCAGTGCACCGACAGAGTTTTGACTTTACAATGCAAAACTCGCTTACGCTCAAACACGTTGCATTGTATGGCATAGCCAACAGTCAAAACTCTGTCTAAAAGTACAAATCCTTTCGTATGATTGGCTGTAAAATAGTACGCCCCCGTTATTTTCAGGCATCTTTTCAAAGTTTTTAGATAAAATCGTTACAATTTCAATAATTTTAATACTAAAGGCCGTAATAATGAACAATTGGAACCCAAGCAGCTGGAGGGATTTTCCCATCAAGCAGCAGCCTACATATAAAGACACCGAAACACTCAAAAAAGTAGAAAAAGAGCTTCGGGCCAACCCGCCTCTGATCTTTGCCCAGGAGGCCAGAACGCTTAAAAGCCAGCTTGCCGATGTATGCAGAGGCGACGCCTTTTTACTCCAGGGCGGCGATTGCGCGGAAAGCTTTGGCGCCTTTGGCGGCGATAATATCAAGTCGCTTTTTAAAGTATTGATGCAGATGGCGGTGGTCATGACCTACAGCGGGGGCAAACCCGTGGTCAAGGTCGGCCGTGTTGCCGGTCAGTTTGCCAAGCCAAGAAGCAGCGATTTTGAGAAAAAAGAGGGGCTTGAACTGCCAAGCTACAGAGGCGATATCATTAACGACGCCTCCTTTGAAGCCGGCGCCAGAGAGCCAAAGCCAAAGCGGCTTTTAAAAGCATACAACCAAAGCGCGGCGACGCTGAACCTGCTAAGAGCGTTTGCCAGAGGCGGGATGGCCGATCTGAACAAGGTCCATACGTGGAACCAGGACTTTTTAAAAGACCATCCGCTTGGCCAAAAATATGAAGACCTCGCAGCCAAGATCGAGCAGTCGCTGCAGTTTATGCGCTCATGCGGCATCACCTCAGACAATACGCCCGCAATCGCGCAGACTACGCTGTTTACCTCTCATGAAGCGCTGCTGTTAAATTATGAAGAAGCGCTGACTAGAAAAGACAGCCTCAGCGGTGACTGGTACAACTGCGCGGCGCATATGCTGTGGATAGGCGACCGCACCAGAATGCTGGATGAAGCCCACGTAGAATATATGCGGGGCATCAAAAACCCTATCGGCTGCAAAGTCGGGCCAAGTATGGAAGAAGATGAGTTGATTAAACTCATTGACAAACTCAACCCGCAAAACGAACCGGGCAGACTGAACCTGATCGTGCGCATGGGCGCGGATAAGATCGCGGAAAAATTTCCGCCGCTACTCAAACGCGTGGAACTGGAGGGCAAAAACGTCATCTGGAGTTGCGATCCGATGCATGGCAATACCGTCAAAACCGATACGGGTTATAAAACAAGAGATTTTGACAATATCCTGCGCGAAGTCAAGCAGTTTTTCCAAATCCATAAAGCCCAGGGCAGCGTCGCCGGAGGCATCCACCTTGAGATGACGGGCCAAAACGTCACCGAGTGCGTGGGCAGCCAAAGCAGCCAGATCACGGCCGAGGGACTGTCGGATCGCTACCATACGCAGTGTGATCCAAGGCTCAACGCCGATCAGGCGTTAGAGCTTTCTTTTATGATCGCTGAAACGTTTAAACACGCTAAATAAACAAGATCACGGCACCCACGCCGATGATCAGCAAGATTGAAAGATACTCAAAAACGCGCAAGACCCTGGTGTTTTGCGCAAGCGATCGCTTCAGCCCCAAAGAAAACAGCGCGGTGATAAAGATCACCAGACTCATCCCAAGACTCATAAACACAGCACTCACAAAGCCAAGCCAAAGCACGCCTGCGGTGATGGTAAGAATAAAAATCACCACCGTTCCCGGACAGGGTACCAGCCCCGCAGCCAGTATCACGCCAAGGTCGGTTGTCTTGCTGTCAATCTGGCATGAAGCGCAGCCGCAGCTTGGCTTGTGTACACTAAAACGCGGCGCTTTGGCAGCCTGAGCGTCTGCTTTGAAGCGTTTGTAAAGCATATAAAGACCGATTGCGGTGATAACCACCGCAGAAAGCTTGGTCACATAAAAGTTGACGTTATCGACAAACGCCATCAAAAAGCCCGTAACCAGGATATAGATCACCACCGTCAACAGCAGCGCGGAAAAGGCGTGGGTTACGCCAATCAGCAAAGAGATGACAAGCGCTTTTTTGATGTTTTTATTGGCTGAAAACATATACGAAGCCACTACCGTTTTGCCGTGTCCCGGCCCCGCCGCGTGCAGCGCGCCGTAGGCAAAAGAAAAAAGCATTATCATCAAAAACGCGCCTATACTGCCCTCATCTTTGACCGCTTTGATCGCTGTTTCCAGGCGCTTTGAAAGCAGCGCGAAAAGTTCGCGCGCCTGCTGCAACAGCGTTTGCTGCTTTGGTTTGCTCTCAGCCGTCTGTGTTTTGGCACCGCTGCTTTGCTGTGTCTGCAAATCCTGCCTGTCAACGACTTTGGCAAAAAGCGTATGCGTTCGCGGATTCTGGCTTAAGCCGAGTTCACCGCTGCCATGCAGCGCCAATGCATTGTCTTCATAAATAAAGGAGAAAAACTCCTCTTTGTCAAAGGTTTGGACAAACAGTACGTCTTGCTTTTGCAGCTTTTGTGAAAGAGGCTGGGTAAAATAAAATACCAGCTGATCGTTTTTAAACTCCGTGCGCATGGAAACAGGCTTTATTACAAGAGAATCTTGCTCCTGCATCTTTTGATCGCTGCTTGCGGGATTGTATTTGACCGTGGTGAGGTAATTGCGGGGTTTGATATATTCAAGCAATGTTTTTTCAATTGCTCGCAACTCCTCTTTTTCAAAACGCCCGTTGCCGTTTTTGTCATAATCCCTGGCCAGCTCACCGGTAAAAGCTTCGCTGAAAGTCCAGGTAAAACTGATCTTTTCTAAGGTATTATCTTTTACTTCAAGATCGGCCGTGACGTTTACGGAGGGTTGGTACACGGTACACAGCGCGCATCCAAACAGTATAGAATGCCCAAATAAAAGGAGAAAAAGAGTTCTTACCATAGCCGTCCTGTTTTTTTGCCGCTATTGTACCGAATTTACACAGGGTTTATGCCCGAAAACTTTACACATTTGACACTGCAGCGAACTGCAGCTTCGCTTGGCGCAGACAAAGGGGATGTTTTTTTCCTTGGCCTGCTTTTTAAACTGATGCATCGCGTTGTGGTTTAAAAAATCAGTCAGCATCACCACACACTGCGTTCCCTCGGGAATACTGCGCTTGCAAACGGCTCTCTTATTGCGCCCGTCCCAATGTTTGATATTTTGTGCACCAAACTCTTTAAGCACCGATTTGATCGCGCTGATACGGTCAGCACCTATAACAAGAACGCTCATATGCTATCCTTTTTGATAAATGTTATCAAATTATAGCATTATACGGCCTCGTTGTCAATATTGATAATGGTTTTCAACCACTCAGCCACGCACGGCAGTCACTGACAACCTCATCAATTGCTTCCCCGGCCTTTTTATACAATACTTTATTATAAAAATCATCCCGGATCGCGTCACTTGGTTCCAGGTTGTTTAAAATCGAATAATCCACAAACGCAGCTACCGAATCGGTGGGAATCACATTGCCGCTGCTGCCGATAACGACAAAAACTTCACAGTCGCTGATATGTTCGTGCAGTTTTTGATACATGGGTGCCGCTTCCCCGAAAAAGACCACATCAGGCCGCAGTGACCCGCCGCACGTGCAGCGTTTGGAATCATCATGGGACCCGTACCCGATATGAACAGTCGTTTCACAGCTTTCACACCGAAGATTGGGCAAAAAACCGTGCAGATGGATCACATCTTTACAGCCGGCTTTTTCAAACAGATCATCCACGTTTTGCGTGATAACGGCCACATCATCGGGGTACTCCTGTTTAAGCCTGGCAACTTCAAGGTGAGCCCTGTTTGGCTGTTTATCTTTGATATCAGCACGTCTTTTATTGTAAAAATCTATCGTTTCTTCGCGGTTATACTGCATACAGCCGGCTTGGCAGATATCTTCTATTTTGTAGCGCTCCCACAGGCCCCCGCTGTCTCGAAAGGTACTGATCCCGCTTTCGGCGCTGATACCGGCACCGCTGAAAATAACAATCTTAGCCATGACAACTCCTTGTTCAGCGCAGTTTGCGCAGCGTAGTCTTTGAAAGGCGAATCAGGGAGGATGCGCCTCTGGGCCGCAGCCCCCGCGCATCTTCGACAATCACGTCGCAATACTCTTTGGCATAGTTTATATCAAACTCCTGCCCGCTTTTATTGGCCGAAGTGGAATAGATCGCGCCAAAGCGCTTTACAAAATCCCTGTGACGGCCTCTGATGACGCGGTAACTCTTACCGTTTGGATGGATAAAGGTGGTTTTGTCCGCTTTTCGGACCCTGTTTTTATGCGCTTTGGGAATGCGGGGCAAATCTTTATTGCTTGCCAGGGCGGTAATGTAGCTTTTGCCCGCAATACGCTGTTTGGCCCGGCTCAGGGCGCCTGCGTCACGGGATAAAAATCCCGCGGTCGTATCGGTTTGCACCAGATAGACAAAACCGCCTTGCATCAGTTCAGATAATCCTGCAACGCTTTTGGTTCGTAAACGTCGCTGAGATTCGCGATCGCTTCGGCTGCGACGTTGGCCGCGGCTATAGTGGTAAAGTACGGTACCTTGCCCTTGAGTACGGCCTGGCGGATCAGTTTGGCGTCGTTTTTGCTGGAGCGGTTGTCGCTGGTATTGATCGCCAGATCGATATCGCCGTTTTTAATCCGGTCGGTGATATTGGGCCGGCCTTCGCTGATTTTGAACACCTTTTCACTCTCTACGCCGCTTTGGGTCAAGATATCATGCGTGCCGCCGGTGGCGACGATAGCAAAACCGAGGTTGATATACTTTTTCGCAAGCTGCGCCGCGTTTGGCTTGTCCAGATCGGTCAGGGACATAAACAGCGTCCCCGAAGTGGGCAGGTCGTTTTTGCACGCCACCTGGCTTTTGGCAAAGCTGGTGCCAAAGCTGCTGCTGATACCCATTACTTCGCCGGTGGATTTCATCTCGGGACTGAGGATAAGATCGGCGCCGCTGAGTTTGTCAAAGGGAAAGACCGCTTCTTTAACCGCGATATGATCTTTGAGCTTTGGCTTAAGTACGTTGCCGTCATCGCTTACGACGCCAAAGGTATCGTAATACTCCAGGCTTTCTCGCAGATCACCCCGTACCATCACCCGCGTTGCCACCTTGGCAAGCGGCACGCCCGTGGCTTTGCTGACAAAGGGAACGGTCCGGCTGGCTCTGGGATTGACCTCAATCAGATACAACTCACCCTGATAAATGGCGTACTGGATATTTAAAAGCCCCTTGATATCCAAACCAAGCGCGATCTGTTTGGTCTGAGTCTCAACCTCTTTGAGCTGTTCATAACTCAGGCTCACGCTTGGAAGCGAGCACGCGCTGTCGCCGCTGTGGACGCCGGCTTCTTCGATATGCTGCATCACCGAACCGATATACACGTCCGTGCCGTCGCTGATGGCATCCACGTCAAGTTCTACCGCGCGGTCAAGGAACTTATCGATCAGCACCGGAGATTCGTGCGAAACACTGACGGCTTCATCCATATAATTTTGCAACTCTTCCTGGCTGTAGACAATACGCATCGCCCGGCCGCCAAGGACGTAGCTTGGGCGTACCAGGACCGGGTATCCGATCTGGGTTGCGATGGTAAAAGCGCCCTCTTTGGTCGTTGCCGTTCCGTTTTCGGGCTGCTTGAGGCCCAGACGGTTCAAAAAGCCCGAAAATTTTTCTCTGTCTTCTGCTTCATCAATCACCTTGGCGCTGGTACCGATGATCTTGGCACCGATGGCGGTAAGCTTTTTGGCCAGTTTCAAAGGCGTCTGCCCGCCAAAGTGTACAATCACACCGTCGGGTTTTTCGCGCTCGATAACGGCCCGGACGTGTTCAAAATCGATGGGTTCAAAATACAAAATATCGCTGGTATCATAATCGGTGGAAACCGTTTCGGGATTGCAGTTGTACATGATCGATTTGGCATCCATATCCTGCAGGGCAAACGCCGCGTGAACGCAGCAGTAATCAAACTCGATCCCCTGCCCGATCCGGTTTGGCCCGCCGCCGATAACCAGGATCTTTTGCTTTGTATCTTTTTCAATCTCCTGGCAGGGAAATTCGCTGACGTTGGTTGAAGAGTACAGATACGGCGTCAGGGCTTCAAACTCGGCCGCGCAGGTATCGACTTCGCTGTATTCCAGATGCACGTCAAGCTTTTGCCTGGCCGCGAAGATATCGTTTTCGGCCAGGTCGGTGTTTTCTTTGGCATTGATCAGGCGCGCGATCATATCGTCACTGAAGCCTTCGCTTTTGATCCGGCGCATCAGGATTTTATCCCCCAGCGTTTCCAGATCGATCCTGCCTTCAAGTTCGATCAACTCTTCAAACTGGTATAAAAACCACTTGTCAACCCGGCACAGTTCATACAGATCATCCACACTCAAGCCGCGCCGAAAGCCCTCTACCAGATACAAAATCCGATCAGCGTGGGGCCTTCGGATCTGCTGGTGCAGCGTTTCATCATCGGCGCCGATACGCTCAAAACCGCCAAGTCCCGTTTCAAGCGAACACAGCGCTTTTTGAAACGATTCTTTAAACGTTCTGCCAATAGCCATCGCTTCGCCAACGCTTTTCATCGACGTTGTCAGGGTGGAATTGGTTTCGGGAAATTTTTCAAAGGTAAAGCGCGGCAGCTTGGTCACTACGTAATCGATCACGGGTTCAAAACTGGCCGCGGTACCCGTGATATCGTTTTTGATTTCATCCAGGGTGTAGCCGACTGCCAGCAGCGTAGCGATCTTGGCGATGGGATAGCCCGTGGCTTTGGAAGCAAGCGCGCTGCTTCGGCTGACCCGCGGATTCATCTCGATCACGGTCATGCGGCCGTTTTCGGGATTGAGCGCGAACTGGACGTTGGAGCCGCCCGTATCGACCCCGATCTCTCTTAGGATCGCAAAGGAAGCGTCACGCATACGCTGATACTCTTTATCGGTCAATGTCAGTGCCGGAGCGACGGTGATCGAATCGCCGGTGTGTACGCCCATAGGATCGACGTTTTCGATAGAACAGACGATAATGCAGTTATCCTCACGGTCACGGATCACTTCCATTTCGTACTCTTTCCAGCCAAGCAGCGATTCTTCGATCAAAATCTCATTGACCGGACTGGCGTCAAGGCCGTTTTGGGCGAGGTCTTTAAATTCGTCGATATTGTACGCCACACCGCTTCCGCCGCCTGCAAGGGTGTATGACGCTCTTAAAATCATGGGAAAGCCGATCTTGTCGGCTGCTTCCATCGCCTCTTCCATAGAGTAGGCGTAATACGACATCGGGATATCCATACCGATACGTACCATCGCGTTTTTAAACTCCTGGCGGTCTTCGCCCATCTTGATCGCTTTTGGATCGGCACCCAAAAAAACCACGTCTTCCAGCATCCCTTTATCGTGCATACTCATTGCCACGTTCAGCGCCGTTTGGCCGCCCATGGTGGGAAGTACCGCGTCGACGTTTTCCTGCTTGATGATTTTGGCGATCACTTTTTCGGTGATGGGCTCGACATAAGTGCGGTCGGCAAACTCGGGATCGGTCATAATGGTGGCGGGATTGGAATTGATCAGTACCACTTTGTAGCCCAGTTCCTTCAGCGTCTTGGCCGCCTGCGTACCGCTGTAGTCAAACTCACACGCCTGACCGATCACGATCGGTCCGGACCCGATAAGTAAAACCGTTTTTATATCTGTTCTTTTTGGCATCAACTCACCTCTTTTAAAGTTTTGTAATTATAGCATCTTCATATAAAAAACCTGTTTGCTTAAAAATCAATCCGCCAGATAGAAGCTGCATTTTTAGCCATTTGCTTCTGCCTTGAGATGATTTTATCTTCATTCCACTGTTGATAATGCAAAACCAGACTGTTTGTTATGACAAAACAGCTTTGTTTATAAGCTTCCTGTTTTACATCATAGGAAGCATTTCCCACATTTTGGTTCAATTTGTTTTCCAAGAGCGTCATATTACCAAGCCTGTAGACAAAACGCTCATGGGTATGATCATCAATACTGTCCCATCCTTCTGAGGGATTTTCAGGCATAATATGTTCTACACCATAACTGCCGTTTTCAAAGTCCAACGGTTTTTTTGAACGCTCTTTTTCCAGTGTAAATAAAATATAGCGTACGACTTTTCTATTTCGCGTGTTCGTTGTTTTAAACTCTTTTTCCGTAAAATCAGCTTTAAAAGTACGGTCGTCGGGATAGATTTTTTCTAAAATAGCAAAAATTTCTTCTATGGTATTTATATGTTTATACGAAAGCTTGTATGCAATCTCGTTATATACCCTTTCTTGTTCGTGTGCCTGTTTATTGCAGATTACGTTGTAACGAAATGACAGTGTAGCCACAGCTTTCAATACTTTTTCAAAACTGGCTTCATCATTTTCAAAAAACTGCTCGTATGCACTCATTAACATAGCCAAAGGTTGTTTCACATTAAATAATTGTAACTGCTTTAAATACCCTCTTAACGCAGTACTCCATAATCCGTCATTGGGATTTCTTAAAGCAGCATATACCGAAGCAAAACGATCAAGATTTTTGATAAGGTCAAACGCTTCTTTGCGTGTATTTATATTTTTACGGATCGTTTTAAACAGATCGGATTTGCGTACCAGTTTATTTCTGCTGTTCCAGTATATCCGTAAAAATTCCGGAAAGCTTTCACTACCCAATTCCCCGACGATGCGTTCCCATTCTTCTTCAAGCTTTTTGAGTTCTGTGTCATGGGTTTTGGCGCTGCTGATGATAGCAAAAAGATAATTTTTCAAAAGATCAGTCGCCGATAAACGAACACCCCGGGCATTAAGCGTTTCAAATACTTTAAAAGCATTAAGTTCATCCGTAACGGTAATAACGGTGAAAAACAGTCTGTCAACTACTGAATCGATCAAACCAGCAACCCGTGCTCCATCATTCTCACCGTAAGAAGCAATCTTTTCTTTAAACCAGAAAAAAGCTTTTCGCAATAAATGTTCCGAAGAGTTCAAGCCTCTTTGTGGCGGATGTTCCAGAGGAACCAAATAGCGCTGATAAAAACTGTCATTATGACGGTTCAGTTCAAGTTTGGATTCTGAGACTAAAGATACAGGATCGATATAGCCGATATAACTGCTTCGCAAATTCTCAAGTCTTTTTTGATTGTTCTGGCTGTCCACACCTTTATCGGATATATCCTGCAAAACTCCAAGACTTGCCAAAATCATTATACTGATAGTGGTGATTCTCTGCTGTCCGTCGATGATATCATGTCTTTTACCATCAGTTGACTGCAAAACAAGATATCCCATATAATGGGCCGGTTCGCCGTCTTCTTCATACATTGACATGATATCCTGCCAAAGATCATCCCATTCATCAATGCCCCAGGAATAATCCCGCTGAAACGGCGGGATTTTATACCGCAGTCCGTTACCCAACAGCTTTCGAAATGTTTCATTGGTTGTATTAAAATTCAGACTTGCCATAATAATTCCTTTTTATATTACCGGTTATGTCCTACGTTTATTTTATCATTGAGATAACAGGTTTTGGCACCAGATGATCGATCTTGCCGTCATAATCCAGCAGGCTTCGCACCACCGACGAGGAGATAAACGCGTTTTGCAGGGTGGGCATCAGGTAGACCGTCTCTATGGTACTGTCAAGCGTGGAGTTGGTATAACCCATCTGCAGTTCATACTCAAAATCGCTCACCGCTCTTAGCCCTCTGATAATGATCTGGGCGTCCTGGTCTTTGGCAAAGCGTACCAGCAGGTTGTCAAAGGGTTTGACTTCTACGTTTGAAAGGATCGAAATAGATCGCTGAACAAAATCCACGCGGCTTTCAAGATCAAAGCGGGGCTGTTTGCCCGGATTGGCCGCCACGGCGACAATGATCTTGTCAAACAGACACTTGGCCCGGTTGATAATATCAAGGTGGCCGTTGGTAATGGGATCAAAGGTTCCCGGATAGATCGCTATTTTTTTCATTTGTCTCCTTTATTGCCATCGTTGGTACAGATTGTGTTCAATGCCAAGCTGGTCATACCATTTGCCGATGAGAAAATCTTCCATCTGTTCCAGCGTCGCGCTCTGGCTGTAATACCCAAGCACCGGAGGCGCGATGATAACGCCAAGGGACGCAAGCTTGTGCATATTTTGCAGATCAATAGGGCTAAAGGGCATCTCGCGCGGAGCCAGCAGGAGCGTTTTGCGCTCTTTTAGCATCACCGACGCGGCGCGGCACACCAGATTGTCCGCGATGCCGCACGCGATCTTGGCAAGGGTGTTACTACTTGTGGGGATCACCGCCGTCATCTGCACCCCGAAACTGCCGCTTGCGATGGATGCGGCGATGTTGTCTTCTTGGTGAAAATGCACGTTGGCACCCTCTTTTGTATTGACTATTTTACTGTGAGGCGTCTGGATAACGTGGCACTCGTACGAATCCGGCAGATTGTTTATAAACTTTGCCGCCAGATTGATCCCGCTGGCTCCGCTGGTTGCTACGGCTATCTTTGTCATAATATCTCCACCTT
>CAYUAC010000036.1:0-16967 GCA_964442515.1 uncultured Campylobacterales bacterium
AGAAAATACGAAGGCGTACCCGCGTACTTGCCCTCGCCCTGCAGGCTGGCAAAATGTTCGCTTAAATAAAACAATCAGCCGCCCGTTTCATAAAACGCCCGCGAAGAGACGGCTTCATCTTCGCTCCAGCGGTTTTTTTCTGGCTTGTCGCGTACCACTTCCTGCAGTACCCTGCCCGCAGCGTCAAAATCACCCTTTTCTACAGCGTCTTTGATACTTCTGGCCTCATCAAAATACAAACACGGGATCAAATACCCCTCCGCACTCAGCCGAAGCCTGTTGCAGGTATTGCAAAAGTCATCTTTGTGGGGTTCTATGATTCCAAAATCATATCCGTCGTTTGTTTTGTAGCCGTGAGCCGGCGACCCTTTCTGGCTGCCCATATCCTCAACCCCGTAACGCTTTTCAATCCGCTCTAAAATCTCGTTTGAACCCAGACCCTTAAGTTCTTTGCCGGCATACGCATTTTCCATATACTCGATATATCGAAGCTGTACGCCCAGCTTTTTGCAGTATTCCATCACGTCCAGTATCTCACCGTCATTGATTTCTTGCATGGGCACCATATTGATCTTGACCTTCAAACCGCACGCTTTTGCCTCTTCGATTCCGTCTATGACATTTTCCAAAACATCTTTTTGCGCAATCTTGTACGCAACTTCGGGCCGCAGGGTATCAAGAGAGATATTCACCCGCTTTAATCCCGCATCAGCCAGGATTCTGGCCTGAGGACCCAGCAGGTAGGCATTGGTCGTCATACTCAGGTCAACTTGCGGGTCATGGGACGCAATCATATTGACAAACTTATGCAAATCCTGGCGCAAAAGCGGTTCCCCGCCGGTGATGCGTATCTTTTTGACCCCCTCGTCCATAACGATTCTGACAAAAGAAAAAAGCTGTTCAAGACTGAGCAGGTTTTCCCTGGGCACCCATTCAAAGGGCTTATCGGGCATACAGTAGCGGCACCTGAAATTGCAGCGTTCCGTTACCGAAACGCGCAGGTAATTGACCTCTCTGCTAAAAGAATCTATAAGCATATATCATCTCTTTTATGTCTGCTTTTATCCAGAAAGGTATCATCGTGGATATGCTTGAATGAGGATTTGATCATTTTAAAGATATCGTTATTATCCTCTTCCATTTTTGCCAGCCACTCTTTGGTACTTTGCCTGGCATGGGGCATTTTGACTTCGCATTTCATCCCGGGACATGCCTCGTCACCGATGGTGGCGACGTCGTTTTCACTGGCAAAAGCCGCGCACTGGCGCTCCCGCAGTTCTATGAGAGGGCGGATGACGTGAAACCCGCGCTGGGCTTTGTAGATCGGGGCCATTGAACGCATCGTGCCGTTATAAAACATATTCATAAAAAAGCTCTCTGCGGCGTCATCGAAGTGGTGGCCCAAAGCGACCTTGTTAAAGCCGTTGTCTGCGGCGTAGGTATACAGCGCCCCGCGACGCATTCTGGAAAAGTAACTGCAAAAAGAGCTGTTTTTGCGGATCGTATCCTGCGCTACCTCGTAAATATTGGTATCGTAAACGCTGTGTTTGATCCCCTCTTTTTCACAGTGATCGGTTAAAAAGGAGTAATCCTCTCCCTCCATACCGTAGCGGATTGTCACCGCTTCGAAATCAAAAGCAAAGGGGGCGTGGGCCTGCATATGCTTTAAACAGTGCAGTAGCGTCAGCGAATCCTTGCCGCCGCTAAAACCCACTAACACCATGTCGCCTTCTTTGATCAGTTCAAAGTGGGCGTTGGTTTTTCCCACCGTGCGAAGAATTTTTTTGCTTGGCTTACGCATCGATTCTTTCAACCATCTGCAAAATAAAATCAGCACTGATCTGGGCTGAATCCTGCAAAAACTTGTCAAAATCGAAATTTGCTTCCATATCCGCGGCGTCACTGATGGCTCTGAGGATAAAACAGTCAACTTCCAGGGCATCGCATACCACAGCAACGGCGGCACCTTCCATTTCCAATGCATCGGCGTTAAAGGTTTCTTCGATCCACTCTTTGCGCTCGGGGTTGGCGATAAACTGATCTCCGGTTGCCACGATCCCCTCTTTAAGCGCGATGTTTTTATTTTTTGCAACCTCTTTGGCGATATCGTTTAACTCTTTTGCGGTGTGCACATACACAGACCCTTCGGGCACAAAACCGTAAGGATGGCCAAACGCCGTGATATCAAGGTCGTGCTGGGTCAGCTTCTTTGCAAAAATCAGATCGCCGATGGCAAGGTCTTCATTGATCGCTCCCGCCACTCCGCTGAAAAGCAGACGGTCGCAGCCGAATTTTTCTATCATGGTCGCAGCCGTCAGCGAAGCAAACACTTTCCCGATCTTGCTGTATGCGACCACAACGTCTCTGCCAGCGAAACTGCCCTCGTAATAAACGTTATCGGCATATACGATACGCTTTTTATCCTCCAGCCTGGCGATGAGAGGTTCAACCTCTTCAACCATCGCCCCCATGATCGCGATCTTACTCATCACTTTGGCCCAGTTTTTCGACGGTTTTTTCCAAAGTCGCCATATCCGATACGTTCATCGTCGGCTTTTTGGTAACTTTTCTGTTGATCCCTTTGAGTACGACTCCCGGACCGAATTCGATAAAACCTTCCACCTCGTCTTCGTAGTTTTTGATCGACTGCTTATACAGCACCGGCGAAGTCAGTTGCCGGGGCAAAAGATCCATAGCCGTTTCTCTGTCACTGTATTTTTTAGCCGTGACATTGGATACAACTGCGGTCATGAATTCATCTTTAAGCACGTTTACATGCTTGGCAAACTCTGCTTTTGCAGGTTCCAGTACAGGGCAGTGGCTGGCAACGGACATGGGTAAAACGACGGTGCGCTTGGCCCCTTTTTCTTTCAGCAGGGGCTGCATCTTTTCCAAATCCTCTTTGATACCGGCAACCACGACCTGGCCGTCGCTGTTGTAATTTGCCGGCCAAACCTGCAGGCCGCTGTCTTTGCATGCCGCCTCCAGCGTTTCATCATCCATGCCCAAAACCGCCATCATACCAGCGCCCTTACCTTCACACGCGCTTGCCATCAGTTTGCCGCGCAGATGCACGAGCTTGACCGCATCGACCACATCCAGCGCGCCGACACTTACAAGCGCGGAAAACTCGCCAAGAGAGTGACCCAGTACAAACTGGGGCTTAATAGGCATTTCGTTTTCAAACAGTTTTTGCGCGATCGCGCTTACAAGCAAAATGGCAGGCTGCGTATACTCGGTTTTGTTCAAATCCTCATTTTCCTCAAACATGAGCGATTTAAAATCAATCCCGCATTCAGCCGAGCATTTGTCGATGACCTCTTTGGCAAACATGCTGTTTTCATAAAAATCCTTGCCCATACCCGCAACCTGAGATCCCTGTCCCGGAAATAAAAATGCGATTTTTTTCATTGTAGAGTTCCTTTGTAGCAGTTAAACGTATTGAAAAAAAACAGTTCTTCTTTTCAATACGTTCTTGTATTTTTGCAGTATGCATACAGGGCCAAAGCCCTCTATGCTTAGTGGCATCCGCCGCCGCAGCAGCTGTCGCCGCCGTGTTCGTGATCGCCTTCAGTCCCGCAGCATTCGCTTGCTACCGCGCCGTTGGCCAGTTCTTCATCCGTAGCTTCCCGCACACTTGCGACCGTTACGGCGAAGTTAAGGTTTTTGCCCGCAAGCGGATGGTTGTGATCGATGGTAACGTTTTGATCATCAAAATCTTTCACAACCACCTGAACGGTTTCGCCGTTTTGGCCCTGACCGTACAGCGTCATCCCTTTTTGCAGGTCAATCCCCGAAAACTGCTCCATAGGCAGATCCTGGATCGCTTCGGGATTGTACTCGCCGTACGCTTCGTCGGGGGCTACCTGTACCTCTTTACTCTCACCCTCCTGTAAACCTTCCAACTCTTTTTCAAGACCGGGGATGATTTGTCCCTTGCCGAAGATAAACTCTAAAGGTTTTTGTCCCATGTTGCTGTCAACTACCTGATCATCGCCTTCGACGCGCAACTCATACTCGATTCCTACTACTTTTTCATTTTCTGCTGCCATTTACAGCTCCTTTACTTGTTGGTTTGCCTGTTTTGCTTCATCACTGTCTGGGTATTTATCCAAAACGGCTGTAAAAAAATTCTTCGCTTCGCTATCTCTGCCCAGTTTGTGCAGTGCCTGTGCCGTTTTTAAAAGCAGGGTCGGCATAAATTCGCTTTCATCATAGATAGACCAGCTTTCTTTATAGTGATACACCGCATCCTCATACTCTTTTTTGGCATAATACACCTGCCCGAGATAGAAGTTGGCCGTAGCCTTTTTGTAATCTTCCTTTACCAGATACTGCGCTCTTTTTTGCGCCTCGTCCAGCTTACCCTCATCAAACAGTTTTCTCATCTGTTCGTATGTGGCCCAGTTATCCCCGCCAAAATCCTCCACCGTTTTACTCGCAGCGGCCTTTTCAAGCTCAAAAAACGCCTGTTCCAGCTTACGGAAACGCTCCTTGCTCACATACTCTTTATTGATTGTAGAGAGTATATCGTTTATCTCGACTATTGCGCCTTTGAACTGCTGCGCACTTTTTTGCAGACTCTGCTGGTTGCTTTGTGCAGCCTGCATCTGCCGGTGCAGAGCCGTACTGTTTTGTTCCAGGCTGCTAACCTCTTCTTCCAGTGAGCTGAGTTTTTCAAAATTTCCCTGATTAACGCCTTCAACCACCGAAACCAAGCCCTCAATTTGTTCAGATTGCTTCTGGATAGAACGCTGCAGCGAATTGAGCTTTACGTCCATATCATCCAGCCTGTCATTAACATCAGCGAGGTTTTTTTTGTTTTGCAGAATCTGTTTTTCACTCTGGGTCAATCCGTAGGGATTCTCGATATCCAGGTTACCGGCATCGAACGCCGAGGGTTCGTTTGCCGATAACAGCAGTGGAAGAAGCAGGTAGATATATCTGTACATCTAAACTCTAAGGAAGGATTTTGAATTCAACTCTTCTGTTTTTTTGCCAGCACTCTTTGTTGCTTTGCGTACAAACAGGGTTGCTCTCGCCGTAACTGACGATAACGATTTTATCTTGACTGACACCTCTGTCAACAAGGGCTTCCTTGACGCTTTTGCCACGCTTCAGACCCAGCGCGTAGTTGTACTCATCCGTACCCCATTCGTCGCAGTTGCCCTCGATCTTAATCGTATAATCCTTGTCGCTTTCGCTTTTAAAAAGCTTTGCCACCGCATCGACTCTGCTAACCTGATCGTCCCTGATGTCGTATTTGTCAAAATCAAAGTAGATTTTGTTGGCTTGTTTTTCAAGCGCTTCCAGTTTTTGGGCACTATCCTGTGCGTCACTCCCGCTGAGCGTTTCGCCGCCGCTGACCATGCCCTCCTCGCCGGAGACTTCATCGCTGCCTACGGCGTCTTTGGCTTTTGAATCAGCCGATACGCTTTGCGTTTGTTCCTTTTCCGTCATATCAACCGATGGACTTTTATCCGAACACCCCGTCATAAGCAGTGCAAGCACCGCTGCGCTGAGAATTGCAAGTTTTTTCATATTACTCTCCCTGTTAAATTTGAAATATTATATCAAGCTTAGCTTTATACCATACTTAAAGCGCTCTACCAATCGATAGACTGTAACTTTTGCCCCTCCAGCGGAAACAAAAAACTTCTGTTTTGGTTCAATCGTATAATACCGATCGCACTTTCATTTTCATACGTCTTTATAAACATCACCGTATCGCCGCTTTTTGACATTCTTGGATACTGATTCATACCCGTTGCCGTAAGCGGTCTGATATAGCTGCTTTCCAATGATATCAAATAAAGATTAAAACTATTTGAGGAGAAACTGTTTTGGCTGTCTCTGCTGGTATAAACCATATATTTTCCGCTGGTTGAGAGCGCATTGTTATCCCTGCCGTGAAAAACAAGCTGGTTGACATTGGACTCGCCCAACTCTTTTTTGTAAATATTTGGATACCCCAGTCTGTCCGATACGAAAGCGATACTGTCATCTCCCACAAACTGACCGTTGACATCTACGCCGCTGTAATAGGTCAGACGTTTGGAACGCTTTGTCTCCACATCGTACAAAAATAGTTCGGGCTGATCGTTGTGCGCTTTGGTAAGCAGCAGTTCTTTGCCGTTTTTTCTGGTATCGGAGCACACCAGCATCCCCTGGCTTTCCATGATTTTTTCGCGCTTGCCCGTAAACAGATCAACCCTGTAAAGAGTGGGAAGTGTACTGTTGTAGGAAGTATAATAAAAAGATTCCTTCTTATCGTTTGCCCATTTTGGAAACACGTTAAGCCCGCCGCTGATGATGCGCTTTTGGTATTGCAGGGAATAATCGGCGATATAAATATCGGCTTTGCCGTTACCGTTGTATTTGGAAAAAATGATATATTCATTCATCCACTCCACGGGCTGGTAGCCGAAAAACTCGTTTAGGTTACTGACAATGGAATGCGAAAGGAAAGGATACCGGTTTTGCGAACCGATGAAAAAACTTTTTTTGGTTACGGTTTCGCCGTTGGCGGCTTTGATCACTTCCAATTCGAGATTGAGCCGCTGGCCGACATCAAGCGAGTAGACGATATAGTAATCATGTCCCGCATAATCGTCCTGCTCAAAACCGCTGTAGCGCTTATACCCCTTTTCAATTAAAAAATTACCCGTTGTCTGAAAATCTGAAACAAGCATCGCGTGCACTTTGCGTGCCATGCTCGAACTAGCGCCGCTGTCGTCAAAAATAGCGATCTGGGTTCGTTTTTCTATATCTTTACTGACTTCAATCGTTGCGTCAAACGCAAAAAGATTCAAAGATATACAAAGCACCAGGAGTATTTTTTTCATGTATTGCCTTTTATGTTTTTGTTGATAAAACCAGTTCTATTCTCATGCGCTCATCCACCGGCTTGTAATGCGACACGTTTTTGATAAAAGCATCCACTTCACGGTTAAAAGCACCGCTGCTGGAATAATGGATCACCCGGTAAACAAGCCGGCCGTCGGTGTGGACGGTTACATCGACTTTTGCGCTGTGGGCACTGCCCACCCCGGGATCCCACTTTGAGGCGACAAAGCGCTGAAAGGCCATAATCGCCTCATCCTGAACCTGTCCGGTCTGCTGCTGTGTAATTGTAACATTTTTTATTGAATCTATATTAACATCGGCCGGTTCGCGCTGCTCAAACTCCTGCTGCCTGTATGTGCTTTTGTAGCTGCTTTGTTCTGCGTTTTGTGTCGTTTTTTTCTTTGTCGCAATGGAACTGAACATCTGTTGAAGCGACTGGCTTGATTTAGCTTTTGGCTGTGTATCTTGCTTTTTTTTGGCCGGTGCCGGTTTTGACTTTGGCGTATTATCCTTTTTTGGCTCCGGATGCTCTTTTGGCGCACTCATAACTTGCAAATCAATGGCGATTGCATCTTTTTTGCCTACGGTTTTTGACGCTGCGTGAAAATGAAAATACCCCAGCAGCAAACCAAACAGTAAAACATACATGCTGAAAGCAAGCACACCGGAGAGATAAAAACTGCTATTCATGGGTTACAAGAGACGCTTTACTAAATCCTGCTTGTTTGACTACTTTGAGTATATGCATGACGTTTTTGTACTGAAGCTGTTCATCGGCGTTAATATAAACCGTCGTCTCTTTATCCAGGGACGAACTTTCAAGGATAAAACTGTCTTCAAACTCTTTGTATGGAATTTTTTCTTTGTTGAAAATAATATAACCGTCTTTGTGCAGGTTGATTTCAACGCTTTTATCCTGCGATACCGATTGTGACTGCGACCCCTGAGGCAGGTTGATATCTTCCTGATACAGCACGGTAGGTGCCGTAATCATTAAAATAGCCATTAAGACCAGCATCACGTCCACCAGCGGAGTGATATTAAGATCGGGTGTTTCGTCCCAGTTAAACATCGCCGTCGTTGTTCTCGCTTAGCAGCAGATCGATCTGTCGCGAAAGAATATTCATCAGATCATACGCTTTGCGCTTGAGCATGAGATGGAAACTGTAGGCAAAAGTCGCGACAAAAATACCCGCGGCGGTGGCCACAAGTGCTTCACTGATGGCCGGAGCCACGGTCGTAAGCGTTGCCGAATTTGCCGTACCCAGTGCCGCAAAGGTTTCCAAAATAGATACGACCGTACCAAAAAGCCCGATAAAGGGTGATGTTGAAGCCACGATAGATAAAAACGTCAATCCCCTCGTAGCCTTTTTTTCCACGATCATCTTCAGCGATTCCATCGCTTTTGCGTTGATCGTGTCGTATTTTTGCAAAAAGTTAGAAATAATCGGAGATGATTTACCCTTGCCGCTGCCGCCGCTCATATCTAACTTCTCTAGCGCACCGAATTCCTGACCGTACCAGCTGCTTACTTCAATATAGCGGTATAAAAATATCCATAGAATCGCAATAAGGTAGATCGAAAGCAGCCCTAGCACGAAGATTGTGATAGCACTGCTTTTATCGTAATAGTTTAAAAATGTATCAAGTAGCTGCATTATACTGATTTTCTGCCCAGTGTTTCGACTTTCGCGATCGCCGTTGACGAATCCTTGGCTTTTTCTAACAACTCTTTTGCTTCATCCAGGGCATCGGCGATTTCGCTTTCGGTTTCACCCCTGATCGCTACGGCACCTTCTACCACGCAAAGGACCTTGTCTTCTTCGACCTTGGCGTATCCGCTTTCAATGGCAATACCTTCTTGGTTGCCGTTTGCCTTAACGATGCTGATAACACCGGTTGTCAAAAGCGAAAGCAGTGATGCGTGCTCAGGCAGAACCCCGAATTCGCCCTCTTCACCGGGAAGAGTGGCTTCGCTGATCTCCCCGTTAAAGATAGAGCCGTCTGGAGTAACGATCTCAAGTTTCATACTGCTCATCGGCATTTCCTTTATTTGTCAGCTTTCATCTTATCGTATTTTTCGAGTGCTTCATCCATTGAACCGACCATATAGAAAGCATCTTCAGGCATATGATCGTATTTCCCGTCAATAAGACCTTTAAAGCCCTCAATCGTTTCTTCAAGCGATACGTACTTGCCGGGAGCGCCGGTAAATACTTCAGCAACGAAAAACGGCTGTGACAGGAATTTTTCGATCTTTCTGGCACGTTCGACGGTAAGCTTGTCTTCTTCGCTCAGTTCGTCCATACCCAAAATCGCGATGATATCCTGCAAATCTTTATACTTTTGCAATATAGACTGCACGCCTCTTGCCACGTCATAGTGCTCATCACCAAGAATCTGTGGATCAAGCATTCTTGAAGTGGAGTCAAGCGGATCAACAGCCGGGTAGATACCTTTTTCCGCTATCGATCTGTTCAGAACGGTTGTGGAATCAAGGTGCGCAAAAACCGAAGCCGGCGCGGGGTCGGTCAAGTCGTCTGCCGGAACATAAACTGCCTGAACCGATGTAATGGAACCGTTTACCGTTGATGTAATACGCTCTTGCAGCGCGCCCATCTCTCTTGCAAGCGTGGGCTGGTAGCCAACCGCACTCGGAATACGTCCCAGCAGTGCCGACATTTCCATACCGGCCTGAGCGTAACGGAAAATATTATCAATAAACATCAAGACATCAAGGTTCAACTCATCACGGAAATATTCCGCCATGGTAAGACCGGTCAGCGCGATTCTGTTTCTGGCCCCCGGAGGTTCGTTCATCTGGCCGTAGCACAGCGCAACTTTGTCCAGTACGTTGGAATCTTTCATCTCATAGTACAGGTCGTTGCCCTCTCTTGTTCTTTCACCGACACCGGCAAAAACGGAGTACCCGCTGTGTTTGAACGCGACATTGTGGATAAGTTCCATAATAATAACGGTTTTACCGACACCGGCACCGCCAAACAGGCCGACTTTACCGCCCTTTGCATACGGAGCCAGCAGGTCGACGACCTTTACGCCCGTTTCAAAGATTTCTGTTTTCGTGCTTTGTTCTTCAAATTCCGGGGGATTTCTGTGAATCGACCAGTATTTCTTGGCTTCCAGTTTTTCACCCTCATCGATCGTATCACCGATAACGTTGAAAATTCTTCCCAGAACTTCTTCACCCACCGGTACCTGAATGGAATCGCCGGTAGCTTTAACCTCAAGTCCTCGTGTCAAACCCTCGGTCATATCCATTGCAATCGTTTTAACCCGTTTGTCGCCCACCTGAGCGGCAACCTCTAAAACCACCTCTTTTTCTTTGCCGTCAACGTTGAACTTGGCTATAATAGCTTCGTTTATTGCAGGCAAATAGTCTTCAAAGTCCACGTCTACGACCGGACCCATGATCTGCGAAATCTTACCAATCATCAACCTCTCCTTTATTTCAATGCTTCCATACCGCTTATGATTTCAATAAGTTCGGTAGTAATGGATTCTTGTCTTACTTTATTATATTTGGTAGTCAAACTGTCCACCATATCTTTTGCGTTGTTTGTCGCCGCGTCCATCGCCTGCATTCTGGCGCTGTGTTCAGCTGCCAGCGAGTCGATCAGCGCGTAATAAATACTGTATCTGATATATTTGTATACCAGCGTATTAAGCATCTGCTCATCATCGGCGGGTTCTTGTTCCATTGCCGACGAACCGTCGTCTTTTTGACTCATATCCGGATCAATTGGCAGCACAAGGTCTTGTTTAACCTCCTGCGTGATCATATTGACATAGCCGTTGTGTACGACAATCACACGGTCTGTATCACCTTCTAAAAAATCCTGGGTTACGCTGTCCATGAACTTCGCAGCCCGGCTGTACTCCGGTGATGCGCTCAAATCAGAGATCGCATCATGCAACTGGACCTCGTTAAACCTGAAAAAATCAACACCCTTTTTGCCGATGGCGCGCAGCCTGACCTTGACCTTTTTTTCTTTGTACTGCGTAATCAGCTGCTGGACACGCTTGAGTGTCTGCGCGTTAAAACCGCCGCACAGGCCCTTGTCCGCCGTGACAAAAACGATATCAACGACAACCGGGTTTTCAATGCGCTCAAAGTAGCGGCTTTCTATACCGCCTGTTTTGTACTTTTTGATCGAAAACGCGATGTCATCTATCAGCTCGGTCAATTTTGCCGCATAGACTTTTGATTTTTTGGCTAACTCTTCAGTACGCTTCAACTTCGCCGTTGAAACGAGCTTCATCGCTTTTGTTGTTTTTTGCGTGTTTTTGACACTCTTGATCTGTCTTTTAATATCTTTTAGATTAGCCATT
This sequence comes from uncultured Campylobacterales bacterium, assembly GCA_964442515.1. GTDB lineage: Bacteria > Campylobacterota > Campylobacteria > Campylobacterales > Sulfurovaceae > TCS-49. Next base: position 11,197 of record CAYUAC010000036.1, read on the forward strand.
GCTTAGCCTTTATGCCGAAAAAGTTGCTTTAAAGTCGTCTAATGCCTTAACCAACTGCTCTTTTACTTCAGCATCAACTGCTTTTTTACCTCGAATATCTTCAAGGACCTTGGGATGGTTTGTTTCCAGGAACGGATACAGCTCGTTTTCAAATTTAGAAATGTTTGCGACTTCCACTTCATCCAGGTAGCCGTTGGCACCGGCAAAGATGATAACCGTTTCTTTTTCAAACGGCAGCGGCGAATACGGTCCCTGCTTGAGGATTTCAACCATTCTCTGACCTCTTTCAAGCTGCGCTTTGGACGAATCGTCCAGGTCGCTGGCAAACTGTGCAAACGCCTGCAGTTCTCTGTACTGCGCCAGATCAAGTCTGAGCGTACCGGAAACCTTTTTGACCGCTTTTGTCTGCGCGGAACCGCCGACACGGGATACAGAAAGGCCCACGTTGATCGCAGGGCGAACGCCTGAGTTAAACAGATCGGTTTCCAGAAAAATCTGGCCGTCTGTAATCGAAATGACATTGGTGGGAATATACGCACCCACGTCACCGGCCTGTGTTTCAATGATAGGCAGTGCGGTAAGGGAACCGGCACCTTTTTCATCGCTCATCTTCGCGGCACGCTCAAGCAGTCTTGAGTGCAGGTAAAAAACATCGCCCGGGAACGCTTCACGGCCGGGAGGACGTCTTAAGATCAGTGACATCTCTCTGTATGCCACGGCGTGTTTACTCAGATCGTCATAGACAATCAGCGCGTGTCTGCCGTTGTCTCTGAAATACTCGCCGATTGTCGCGCCGGTATAGGGAGCCAAAAACTGCAGTGACGCAGAATCACTCGCACCTGCGTTGACAACGATTGTGTACTCCATCGCTCCGTGTTCTTCAAGCTTTTTGACAACAGAAGCCACCGTTGATGCTTTCTGCCCGATTGCGACGTAAATACAGACAACATCCTGGCCTTTCTGGTTGATGATAGAATCAACCGCAACCGTTGTTTTACCCGTTTGTCTGTCGCCGATAATCAGCTCTCTTTGCCCTCTGCCGATCGGTACCAGTGCGTCGATAGCTTTAATACCCGTCTGCAGCGGTTCGTGAACCGATTTTCTGTCCATAATACCGGGTGCTTTTTCTTCAACGAAACGCTCTTCGTTTGCATCAATGGCACCTTTGCCGTCGATAGGATCACCCAGTGGATTGATAACTCTTCCCATCATCGAATCGCCTACCGGTGTTTTCAACAATCTGCCAAGACGCTTGACACTCATCCCCTCTTTGAGATTAAGGCCTTTGCCCAAAACAACAACACCCGCACTGCTTTCTTCAAGGTTTTGTACGATCCCTCTTTCGCCGTCTTCAAACTCGACCATTTCACCTGCCATAACGTTGTTCAATCCGTATACGGTAGCGATACCGTCGGCAAATGCAATAATCTTCCCGGTTTCGTTAATATCTACATCGATTTCAAAACTATCAATTCTTTCTTTGATGATAGAACTGATCTCATCTGCTTGTAACTTAGCTGACACTGTAACTCCTTTCTGAATTTAAAATGACTTCACTATATAATCAATAAGTTTGTCTGTAATACGCTGTTTGGAATACCCCACTTCAATACCCAGATCCGCTATAGCGACATGCACACCGTCATAGTCGCTGCTGATCTGTCTGAGGGTAATATCCGTACCTGTTTTTTCTTTTAACGCGTTGGCCAAAGCTTCTATCTGTGCCTGATCCATCTGCGTATTTGCTTTGATCACACCCTCAAAGGAGTTGCTCTCTTTTTGCAGCTGCAACCGCAGCATATCCGCCATGGCAGGCATTGCGTCAAATCGTCCGTTTTGCGCGATCAGCTTCAGAAAACCGGCCATATGCTTGTCGGTTCTGTCTGTAAACGCGTCCATGAGTTCTATCTTTTTTTCTGAAGGAATCAAAGGAGAATTAAGCGCCAGGGCGACATCGTCTTGCTCATATGCTTTGGCAAAACCCTCCAGCACTTCGTAATAATCCTTTTTTGTTGCACTGTCTGCACCGTCAACGAGTGCTCTGATATACTTTTTTGCGACTGCTTCCATTTATGCCACCTTCTTTTGCACGAGTTTGACAAATTTTTCCTGGTCGATACCGGCGATATCTTGATCCAGCAGTTCTTCCATGATCTCTTTGACAACCTCTTTGGTGATCTTTGAACGTTCCAGCTTCATCTTCTCTTCATGCGCTTTTTGCAGGTTGATAATATCCTGTTCAGCCTGCTGCTCGTACTTTTTGGAAATAAGCTGGCACTCTTTTTTCGCGCTTTCAACAATCTGCGTTGCGCGTGTTTTGCTCTGATCAAGGGCGACCTGGGCATCTTTTTTCGCCTGCTTTGAAGCCTGTAGCTTTTTATTCACTTCCTCAAGACGCTGCGCTATTTCCTGACTGCGGTTTTTGAAAAAGTTCTTCACGATATCGGCAATCAGATAATACAAAATGCCCACAAAGATCGCGGCATTGATCACGCGGTAAAAAAAGTCAGATTCAGATATCGGTGCCGTAGCCGCCAAAGCATACGTTGATGAAAAAATCAGTAATAATAACACTTTCAACTGCATATCGGTCCTTTATATTTGGCTGTACTTGGCTTTTAAAGCTTCTTTAAACAGCGGAAGCTCGGAAGTCAGCGCGTTTTTCAAATCGCCCCGTTCCTTTTCCATCTGCGCTTTAAACGCTTCGTACGCTTGGTCTAACTCTTCGTTTTTACTGTCAATCTTGCTTTGGGCCAGTATCTTGGCCTCATCAACACTCTTGTTCTTCATTGCAGCGGCTTTTTCCTTTGCCTTGGCAATCACCTCTGCGGATTCTTTTTTGATCTGTGAAACATTGCTGGTTGCATTGCTTGCTTCTTCCAAATCTTTTCGGATTGTCTCGTCACGATCATCCATAAAGCCGATCATCGGCTTGTACAGTTTCGCGTTTAAAAACGCTACCATCAGTACAAAGATGATTGCTACCGGAATCATGAGTTCGACATGTAACTCAAGCATCTCCCCTCCTTCAAAAAATTTAGCTTATAATATCAAAAACAAACATAAAAGTTATTGAATTGTTTTATAATTGTTTGAAATATTGTAAAAATGTTTCGATTTCATCCGCATCGGTAAACTTCAGTTCCAGCTTGTCGCCTTTGAGTTTAAACGAAACGGGCAGCGTCTTTGAAAAACGGTTTTTATACCCCTTCAAATCTACACCGGTTTTTTTCTTCTTTGCATCTTTTGTTCCGCTGCTTTGGCCCTGCTTGAGGCGCTTTACCAACTGCTCGCTTTCACGCACGCTTAATTTCTGTCCTATGATCGTATCAGCAGCCAGCTGCTGCTTTTTTGCATCCAGGCTCAGCAGTATCTTGGCATGGCCGAAACTCAGGCTGTTTGAGGTAACTTTTTCTTTGACGTAATCGCTCAGGCTCAGCAGCCGCAGCATATTCGTAATCTGGGTTCTGCTTTTCTTGACCCGTTTTGAAAGCTCGTCGTGGGTCAAGCCGTGTTCTTTGATAAGGTTTTCAAGCGCCACTGCGATCTCTACGGCGTTTAAATCCTGCCTTTGGATATTTTCAATCAGCGCCAGTTCGCGGAATTTGTCAAATTCGATATCGGTAATGATCGCCTTGATCGTTTCAAAGCCAGCCATCTTGGCGGCTTTGAGCCGCCTCTCACCTGCCAGCAGCATAAAACCCTCATCGCTTTTTTTCACGATGACAGGTTGTAAGATACCGTGCTGTTTTATAGATGCGGAGAGTTCTTTCAGCGCGCTTTGATCAAAACTCTTTCTGGGCTGATGCGGATTGGGGATAATATTGGCAATATCCAGTTCATATATGTCATCCACGCTGCTTTTGGCCGTAATCTCGCTTTCGTACGCTTCATCCACTTCGCTGAGAATATCACCCAGCCCTCTTCCAAGACCCGTCATCTACTGCTCCAAAATCGTCTGGGCAAGTTTCTGGTAGGCAAGCGATCCCTTGCTTGTTACATCGTAGAGAATAATCGGTTTGCCAAAACTCGGGCTTTCGGCAAGCTTTACGTTTCTGGGAACGACGATGAATTTGTTTTCGGGGTTGCGAAAAAGTTTGGAGTGAAAATGCTGGCTCAGGTCGCTCAGAACCTGCTTGGAAAGGTTGTTTTGCTTGGAATACATCGTGGGCAGAAAACCTCTGATTTCTAACTTTGGATTGATCGTTTTGCGCAGGATTTTGATCGTGTTTAAAAGCTGGGCAAGCCCTTCCAGCGCAAAAAATTCACACTGGATCGGGATGATGACCGAATGCGCTGCGCTGAGTGCGTTGATCGTAATCGGACCCAGAGCCGGAGGCGAATCGATAACGATATAATCATAATCATCTTTGACTTCGGCTATTTTTTTACTCAGCACCAGTTCCCTTCCCTTGTCCTCTTTATGGTAAAACTCTTTTTCAATCCCTACCAGACCGATGTTTGAAGGTACCAGGCGCAGTGTGGGCAGCGTTGTTTTCAAGATAGTTTGCGAAATCTTTTTACGCCCTATCAGGACATGATAGATATTAAACTCATAATCGTTTCGGTGGTATCCCAGACTGGTGGTGGCATTGGACTGCGGATCGGCGTCGATGAGCAGAACTTTTTTTTCCGCTACCGCCAGTGACGCCGCGAGATTCACAGCAGTGGTTGTCTTGCCGACACCGCCTTTTTGGTTAGCTATTGTAATTATTTCACTCATCGTAAACTATATATCCTTTTACCCTGATAAATTAACGACCCGTCCTGTTGCAGACACGTTTGGCCCAGACTGACTTCTTTGTTCCCGTGATGCATAAAAAACTGTTTTGAATTATCAAATTCTAACCTATATTTGCTAAAAATTTCCTTCCATAACGGTTTTTTTTGCACCGCCTGTACCGCCAGTTGCAAAAATATTTCGGCATCAACGCCGGCATCCAGGCCTTTGTAGCCGTTTTGACTTTTCAGATTCAATCCCAATCCGGCGATAACAAACTCTTTTTTCTCCCAGCAGATCACTCCGCCGATTTTATCACTGCCAAGGTAGAGATCGTTGGGCCACTTCAGCCAGACGCCGGAGGCGTACGTACTTGCCACCTGCTTAAACAGATATCCAAAATACAGCGAAGCGCTTTGCAGCCGCAGATCAGCAGGCAGATTGCTTTTTGTTATGACAAAAGAGCAAAACAGATTTCCCGGCGTACTCTGCCAAGCGTTGTTCCTGCTGCCGATCCCGCCCGTTTGCGTTTTTGCCGCAATCACGGCTTCTTCATTCAGACTGCCGCTTTCTATCAGCGCTTTGGCATGGGTCTGGGTGGAGGGCAGGCTGTCAAACCAGTATATCCGCAACCCGAAGCCTTTTACCGTTGCAATAACTTTGTATATCCATACTTTTTTTGCCGCTTGGCTGCACGTCTGTGATGCGTACACTGCCCTTTTGGCATCCGATACGCGCTCCGCTGCCTGCAATATCTAAGATTTCACCCGCGCGGTTATGCGACTGTGTCTCTTCCAGGCGCATCTTTTTGAGTTTCAATCCGCTTTGCAGATAAATCCCCGGCCAGCCAAAAAACGCCCGGTAGCGGTTGTACAGCTTTTGGGCGTTGTCAAAATCGATAAGTCCGTGTTCTTTTTTGATCTTGTAGCAATAACTTTTCAGTGCCTGGGGCTGCGGGGTGGGTTCAATGGCATCAAACCTTTGTACGGTTTCTACGCTGAGTCTGGCCGCGGCGGCAGAAAGCCTGTCGGCTAGTGTCACCACGGTGTCA
>CAYUAC010000037.1:0-16928 GCA_964442515.1 uncultured Campylobacterales bacterium
TCTTGTCTTTGACGGTCGTATGGGTAAAAAACGCCGAAGCATACGCGAGATACAGATAGGGATTATCCACGACCAGGGCGTGGGTGTTTTTTGGCACCGCGGAGGCATAGGCTTCCTGAACAAAAACCGCTTTGGCTTTTGTATCTTGCAATCCCTTTGCATGTTTTTGGCTTGTTAAAAAAGAAAGTTCCCCATCTGTTGCCAGAGGCAGCGTATTTAATCCCGTAACCGGGCTGTCGTCACCGACCCGGGGCAGATCAAGCTTCTCAAGCAGCCGGTCCAGTGTCATCACTACCGCTCTATGGCAACCACGCCGCTTCGTACGATTTCGACGGGTTTGTATTTTTGACTGGCTTTAATAAACTGCTTGACCCGGAAAGGATCATCGGCAACCATCACGACGATAACGTTTTGGCCGACATTGACCACGCCGCCGTTGTACGCTTTGCTCAAAGCGTCGATATCGGCGATACTTTGTTCAATGGGAAATTTTAAAAGGGCCATCTCTTTTTGGATATTATCCGTATCATGTTCTTTGTGCTCCATGATTTTATAAGTAGGAATCAACTTATGCAGCTGCTTTGTAATCTGTTCAATCACCTGTACGCTGCCCTTGGTCGAAATGGTAAAGCGTGAAAAATCCGTACCCGGGATCGGCGCGACGGTAAGGGTTTCGATATTATACCCCCGCCCCGCAAAAAGTCCCGAGATCCGTGACAGTACGCCGTGTTCGTTTGATACGATAACTGAAATCACTCTTCGTTCATGCATCATTAATCCTTATACTCAAGCATCATATTATACAGCGAACCGCCCGCCGGAACCATCGGCAGTACGTTTTCCATCCGTGCCACGGCGACGTTGATAAAAGCGACCCTGCCTGATTTGACCGCATCCTGCAAAGCGTTGTCAAACTCCTCTTTTGTCTCCACGTTATACCCGATACCGCCGCAGCTTTGAGCCAGCTGGACAAAATCTGGGCCGTAACTCAGATCGGTCTGGGAGTGGCGCTTTTCATAAAAAAAGGTTTGCCACTGACGCACCATGCCAAGGTAGTTATTGTTTAAAATCACGTTGACAACGGGGATATCAAACTCTGAAGCGGTAATGAGTTCTTGCATATTCATCAGAATCGATCCGTCGCCTGTGAAGTTGATCACCGTTTGATCGGGCCGCCCTTTTTTTACGCCAAGGGCCGCGGGAAAACCGTATCCCATCGTCCCCAGTCCGCCGCTGTTGATCCACTGCCTGGCGTTGTTAAAGGGATAAAACATCGCCGCCCACATCTGGTGCTGTCCTACATCGGAAGTGATGACAACCTCATCGCCAAGAAGCTGTGCCACACGCTGAATCGCCCACTGGGGTTTGATCACTTCATCGCTGTCTTCATACGTCAGCGGATGCAGCTGTTTATACTTGTTCAGCAGATTGCGCCATTTTTCATACCGGCTTGCGTCGATATTTTCTTTGACGATGGGCAGCATATCTTTTAATACGTTTTTGATATCACCCACGATGGGATAATCCACATCAACAAGCTTGCCGATACTGGTAGGATCGATATCAACGTGGATGATCTCGGCGTCGACGGCAAATTCATCCAGCTTACCCGTCACCCGGTCGTCAAAGCGCGCGCCAAGGGCGATCAATACGTCACACTCGCTCATAGCCATATTGGCCGCGTAAGTCCCGTGCATCCCCACCATGCCAAGCAGGTGATCATCATCGCTTCGAAGCGTCCCTCTTGCCATCAGCGTTTCCAAAGCGGGAATACCGCTGTAGGCAACCATATCCCGCACCAGCCGGTACGAATCCGAAAGCGTTACCCCGCCGCCGAGATAAAACAGCGGTTTCTGTCCTTTTTTGATCACGTTGACCGCTTTTTTAATCTGTCTGATATTGCCTTTGACGTGGGGCTTGTAAGTGCGCATATTTACTTCCGTGGGATAATCAAAAACGCCCTGGGTGGCGGTGATACATTTTGGTATATCAATATGCACCGGCCCCGGCCTGCCGCTTTTTGCGATATAAAACGCCTGCTTGATGATACGGGGCAGTTCTTCGATATTTTTAACCAGAAAGTTATGTTTAGTGCAGGGTCTGGAAATCCCCACCGCATCAATCTCCTGGAAACCGTCGGTGCCGATCAGGCTCAAAGGCACCTGCCCGCTGATAACGACGATGGGAATAGAATCCATATACGCCGTTGCCAACCCGGTTACGGCGTTGGTAAACCCCGGTCCGCTTGTCACGATCGATACGCCCACATCACCCGTGGCTCTGGCATAACCGTCTGCTGCGTGTACGGCGGCCTGTTCGTGCCTGTTGAGAATATGCTCAAAATAATCCTGTTTGTAAATCTCGTCGTATACGTTCATAATCGCCCCGCCGGGGTAACCAAAGACGGTTTTCACCCCTTCGCATTTCAAGGCTTCGCATACCATTTTCGCGCCGGTCATTTTCATTACTTTTACCCTTGTAAGCTTCTGTAGCGGCAAAACCGCCTTCTTGTATACAGATTTATATCAAAAAAACGGTTTGAAAAAGTTTAAGCTATTGTTCGCACTTATCGATTTTAAGCTCTCTGAGCAGTTTTTCAAAATACTTGCCCGCAGATCTGTCATAATCATCGTCAAATTCGATATAAAACCCTTCTTTTTCAGGATAATCTTTGTTTGGATTATCAAAAACATTTGGCTGCAGGTCCAACTCTTTGCTGACTTTTTCTATCGCTTCAATGATCTCTTTTTGAATCGCTTCTTCGCAGCCGCAAACCAGCGACATACCCGCATATCGTTCTTCCATTCTGACATGTGCTTTGATCTTGGAGCAGTTATCCATATATGTTACCTTTTTACGTAAGGCCAAACCTTGTGGTGGCCTTGGTTTAAAATTTTTATATTTTACCCAAATAGCATTAAAAACAAAGTTTTGCACTCTTTTTTTCTCTTGGATGTGTATTTTTGTAATAGCTCACTACGATATCAATGCCTGTGTCTTTTGCGCAATCAAACCTTCCTCATCGGTAGTAATAACAAAAATCTTACCCTCATGGTCATCCTTTTGAATCTCAAGCGCACCCTCTTGGCTGTTTTTTTGCGGGTCTATACCGCGCTGCGCACCCTCGCGCACCTGCGGGCCATTTTCCCCGATGCCGCCGGTAAAGACTACGGCATCCACCTCTTCAAGGACCTCTTTATACGCGCCGATATATTTTTTAATCCGGTAGCAAAACATCTCTTTTGCCAAAAGCGCGCTTTCATCCCCTTTTGCAATACGCTTTGCAATCGTTTCAAAATCACTGATACCCGCAATGGCAAACAGACCGCTGTGCAGATTGAGCATCTTCTCAATCCGGGCAACACTTTTGCCCTCTTTGTACAGCTGCAAAATAATAGAAGGATCGATATCCCCGCAGCGCGTTCCCATCATCAGCCCCTCAAGCGGGGTAAATCCCATCGTCGTATCATAGCTTTGGCCCTGTTTCACCGCACAGATACTGGCTCCGTTGCCAAGATGAACGGTAATGAGATTGCACTTGTTCAACGGCTTTTGCAGATAGTGGGCGGCTTTGTTTGCCACGTATTCATGGCTGCTGCCGTGAAAACCGTAGCGGCGGATTCCCTGCCGTTCATACAGGTGCAGCGGCAGCGGGTAAAGGTAGGAGGTTTTGGGCATACTTTGGTGAAAAGCGGTATCAAAAACAGCCACCTGAGGCTTGCCCTCCGATATCTGCACAGCCCGCCTGATGCCCTGCAGGTTGGCCGGGTTGTGCAGCGGAGCCAGTACGCTGAGTTCATCGATAGCTTGCAGTATTGTTTCATTGACTACCACGGGAGTGCTGAAACACTCCCCGCCGTGAACGACCCGGTGTCCGTACGCATCGATATCAGCAATATCGGTAATATACCCCTTTTCTATCAACGTGTCAAAAATAGCATCAAACGTTTCATTAAATTTGCCAGTGTGCTTAAACGTTTGGCCAAAAAGCGCGCGGTCATTAGCAAACAGTTTGTATTTGATCGTCGAACTGCCCGAGTTGATTACCAGGATTTTCATTTCTGCCTCTTTGATCCCGCCTGAACGGCGGTGATTGCCGCGGTACTGACGATATCATCCACGCTGCAGCCGCGGCTGAGATCGTTGACGGATTTATTCAATCCCTGCAGCACCGGGCCCATCGCCACGGCGTCGCTGCTTCGCTGGACGGCTTTATAGGTATTGTTGCCGCTGTTGAGATCGGGAAAGATAAACACGTTGGCGTGACCGGCCACCCTGCTCTCTGGCAGCTTTTTGTGCGCCACGGTCTCATCCACGGCCGCGTCATACTGGATAGGGCCTTCCACGGGCAGATGGGGCGCAAGCTGTCTTACCAGCGCGGTAGCTTCTTTAACCTTTTGTACCACTGCGCCGCTGCCGGAATCCCCGCTGGAGTATGAAAGCATCGCGATTTGCGGATCAAGCCCGAAAGCTTTGGCGCTTGCGGCGCTGCTTATGGCTATCTGGGCCAGTTCACGGGCGCTTGGATCTTTATTGATCGCACAGTCGCCGTATACCAGTACCTTCGTTTCAAGGGCGATAAAAAAGATGCTTGAAACGATACCGGTTTCTTCCCGCGTACCAATGAGCTGCAGCGCCGGTCGGATGGTCTGGGCGGTGGTATGGGCCGCGCCGCTGACCATCCCGTCACATATTCCGCATTGCACCAGTGCCGCGGCAAAAGCGCTGACATCATTTTCCAGCCACTCCCTGGCTTCGGCCCTGCTCATGCCTTTGTGTTTTCGTTTTTCATACACCATCTGTGTCAAAACGTCGATCTTTTCATACGCGGCATGGTCAATAATACGCACTTTTTTCATATCCAGCCCCAGGCTTCTGGCATCGTTTTGGATCGTATCTGCGCTGCCGATGAGGGTGACAGCACAGATCTTTTTGTGCGCAAGCAGTTCAGCCGCGCGCAGAATGCGTTCATCACCGCTTTCAGGCAAAACGATGTCGGTGTTTATCCGTTTAGCCGCCGTAACAATACGGTGGGTAAACATCAGCGGGGTCAGCACGTCGCTTTTGGCTTCAAGCAGGCGCTTTTGCAACCCCAGCGAATCCACGTAATCAAAAAATACGCCCTGGGCTATGGCGAGTTTGTTTTTTGTTTTGGCATTAAGCGAGGGCGAAAGGTTTTCAAGTGCGGCCGCGGCGTGGTACGTACTTATGTCTGTATGCAGTATGGGCAGTGCCAAATCCTCATGCGAAGCGATCAGCCTGTCATAATCGCTGATATCTAGTTTCCCGCACAGCAACACCCCTGATGGAAGGGGCATGTTTGCACTTCCAAGCACAGCAAGAACGGCTAAGACGATATCGCCCCGATCGGCTGCGGTAATGACAAATTCCCCCTCTTCACTTTCACGCAAAAACGTGCCCGGATGCGAACTTACCACTCTGGCTTTGGCCACCAAGCGTTTGAGCCCGCTGGTGCGGCCGTACATCTGTTTGGCTTCCAGCGCGCTTTGTATTTCAGACACCGAAAGCATGGAAAGGCGCTGCTTAAAAGGCAGGTAATAGCTTTTTGGCTCTTTTGGAAGCTTTCGCAAGATTTGCGGCGATACCATATTGACAAAAAACGCAAACAGTTCACACCCGCTTTTTTCGATGCGGCGTTTTTCAAAACGCATTTCACTTTCAATCGCCTCTGCCTCTTTGTCTTTGCCTGAAAGCACCGCCGCAAAGGGTGCGCCTATATGGTTGGCAACTGAAAAGTTGATATCGTAATCCAGTACGCTTGAGATCAAATCCCTGTTAATGCCAAGGATGAGGATAAAATCATATGTATCCCTAAGCATCTCGTATTTTTCAATAACGGCTGCATACGCCTGCTTTTCATCCGCGGCGATTTGTTTTAAAAACTGCCTGCTTTCAAAACAGTAGGCTTCATCCGGATTTTGAGACAGCGAAAAGATATCGATCAGCTGCGCGCTGTCGCGGGCAGAGGAGATGACGGGTTCAAAAATACCCACGTTTTGATAATTTTGCACCAGCAGTTCCATCAGACCAAGGGCGATAGAAAAGCTGCCGGAGTTTTTTTGCAGCGACGCGATATACAGCGAGCGGGTTTGCACGGTTGTCTCCTTGCATAGTTTTAGGTCATGACAAAAGTCATATAATCCAATCATGCGTAAGGATTTGTACTTTTAGCGGCTGTTTCCTCTGTTGGCACCGCCACACAATGCAACCTGTCCGAGCGCAGCGAGTTTTGCATTGTGAAGAGGAAACAGCGGCGTTTGTTAAAAAAAGTACAATCTTTCCTGAAGCAGGATTGGATTGTATACGTTTGATTTCAGAGATTGTAGCATAAAAGGATTTCAGGTTGATTTGATATAATAAATTTACTCTCAATAGAAAGATAAGGGCAGACCATGTTAAACGAAGCGCAGCTTGAAGCCTCCAGGCATATAGACGGACCGATGCTGATCCTGGCCGGAGCCGGCAGCGGCAAAACCAAAACTATTACGGCCAGACTGGCTTATCTGCTCAGCCTGGGCATCGACCCGGCCGATACGCTTACACTTACCTTTACCAACAAAGCCGCCGGAGAAATGAAACAGCGCGCGATGGAGCAGATCGATAACGATGCGATCTATCCGCCGCTGCTGTGCACCTTTCATAAATTCGGCCTGATGTTTTTAAAATTTCATATCGCCAAGCTGGGACGCAAAAACTCTTTTGTCATCATCGACGCCGATGATAAAAAGCGCGTGGTCAAGATGCTGATGAAAAATAACAAGATCGACCTGCCCCTTTCTTTTGTCACCGCCGTTATCTCCAACCACAAAAACCATCTCATTACTCCCGCCCTGGCCCAGGAAAAGGCGGAAATGCCAAATTATAAAAAAGCTACAAAGATATATGAACTCTATGAGGACTGGCTGGTACAAAACAATCTGGTCGATTTTGACGACCTGCTGGTACTGCCTTATAAAATCCTGCGCGATAACGACGACATTTGCGAACAAACCAGCCAAAAATACAAATACATCATGGTTGATGAATACCAGGATACCAATGATATCCAGTTTAAGCTGCTGCAAAAGCTGTGTGCCACCCACGACAACCTCTGCGTGGTCGGCGATGATGACCAAAGTATCTACGGCTGGCGCGGGGCGAACGTAAAAAACATCCTGGAGTTTCATGAACATTTTGAGGGCACCAAGGTGGTAAAACTCCAGACCAACTACCGCTCGACCAACCAGATACTTGAAACCTCCAACCAACTCATTGAGCACAACAGAAACCGCCTTGGCAAAAAGCTGGTCAGCCACACCGGTGACGGTGAAGATGTACGCCTGATGGAATCCCCAGATGAAGTCAGTGAAGCCAACAAGATAGCCAAAGATATCAAAGACGCCGTGGCCAAAGGCGAAGACCCTCAGGATATCGCCGTACTGTACCGCGTCAACGCGCTTTCACGGTCGCTGGAAGAGGGGCTGAACAAAGAAGGTGTGCCCTACCAGCTGATCGGGGGCGTGCGCTTTTATGAACGTGCCGAAATCAAGGATATCATCTGCTATCTTCGCATCATCGCCAACAGCAGCGACGATTTTTCGATCAAGCGTATCATCAACAAACCCAAACGCGCCATCGGTGCCAAAACGATCGAAAAGATCGAAGCGGCCAAGGGCGAACTCTCCATCTATGAATTCCTGCGTCAAAGCAGCAAAACCTCCCTGGAAAAACTGACCACCAAAAAAGCCGCCCGTGCGATCAAGGAGCTCATCGACGCGCTGCAGCTGTGTAAAGACGAAGCCGACAAAGCGGTATATAATCTCATTGATACCTTTGAAAGTTCTATCAAACTCAAAGAGTATTACGCCACGCTGCCTGACGGGCGCGACCGTATTTTAAACATCGATGAGTTTTACGGGCTTTTCCGTGACAGTATCACCAAAAACCCCTCTATCACGCTGGATGAGTTTTTATACGATATTTCGCTGCAAAGCGATCAGGACAAGATCAGCGGCGAACAGATTTCGATTATGACCATCCACGCATCCAAGGGCTTGGAGTTTAACCGCGTCTACATCGTGGGCAGCGAAGAGGAGTTTTTTCCCCTGCTTGGCGAGGATTGCAATATCGAAGAGGAACGCCGCCTGGCTTACGTGGCCATGACACGGGCTAAACGCCACCTCATCTTAAGCACCGCCGAAAGCCGCTTTCACAGAGGCCGCAGGAAGCATTTGAAAAAAAGCCGTTTTTTAAAAGAGTGCGGACTGATCGAGGGCAGTTTTACGCTGGAACAAAGCAGCGAATACAAAAAGGGCGATCTGGTCAAACACAAACTTTTTGGTATCGGGCGCATTCAGGAAGTCAGCAAAGCCGGCCGCGACAGCAAACTTAAAATCAACTTTGGCGGCAATAAAAAAGAGATCCTTTCCAGCTTCGTACAGCCGGTATAACATATGAACAGACTCTTTGTCGCCAATAAACCGCCCCATATCGGGTCCAACAAATACCTCAGCCGCCTCAAGCGCAGATACGGGGTGAAAAAAGCGGGCTTTTCGGGCACGCTTGATCCCTTTGCCTGCGGGACGCTGATCATCGCTTTTGGAGCATACACCAAGCTGTTTAACCATCTGGATAAAACTCCCAAACGCTACAGGGCGGTGATGTGGCTTGGAGCGAGTTCGCCTTCGCTGGATCTGGAAAACATCACCGCCGTCAAAGAAGTGCCCCGCCTGAATGAAGCAGCAGTCAAAGCCGCCATCAAAGGGATGCGGGGACGCATCCGCTACAAAGCGCCGAAGTTTTCGGCCAAAAAAATAAAGGGCAAAAGAGCGTACGATCTGGCCCGGGCCGGCGAAGATTTTGACCCCCCGGTGTTAGAAGCTGTTGTCCATGAAGCCAGATTTATCCACTACAACCATCCCTTTGTTACTTTTGAAGTCAGCGTCAGCGAGGGAACCTATGTGCGCTCACTGTGTGAATATCTTGCCCGCCAACTACACACAGAGGCAACGCTGAGCTTTTTGCAGCGCAAAGCGGAGGGGCGCTTTGTCTATGAAGATGAAAAGCCCCTTGATCCGATGCGGTTTTTAACGATGGAACAAAACTATTACGAAGATGTGGAAGAGGTTTTGCTTGGCAAGAAGTTAAACAAAAAAAGACTGACTTATACCGACCCGGGAATGTATTTCATAGACGCGGGCGATCAGTTTGCTATCATAGAAGTTACGGATGAAAAGATCAACTATATTAAAAACAAGGTACCAAAATGCTCATACTCTCAAGAAAATTAGACGAATCAATCATTATCGGCAAAGACGTGGAAGTAAAAGTGATCTCTATTGACGGATCAAGCGTAAAACTTGGCATCGACGCGCCAAAAGATGTGGATATCATCCGCGAAGAACTTTTCAGCGCGGTAAAAAGCAGTAACATCGAAGCTGGCAGCCAGGCAGTCGATACCGCGGAAATTTCAAAGCTGAAATTCAAAAAAGACAAATAATGCGCCAAAAAGCCCATGCCAAGGTCAATATCTTTTTAAAGATCACCGGAGTGCGGGGCAGTTACCATGAACTGGCTTCCCGCTTTTGCCTGGTGCCCCGTCTGTATGATGAGATCGCTTTTGTCCCCGCGGCGTGCAAGCATTTTACCATCAGCGGCTGCGGGGACGTCAACACAGAAGATAATACGATTTATAAAGCGTACCGGCTGCTGGCAGAGCATACGCAAAGTCAGAAGCTGCACGAATTTTTTAGCGCACACAGAGTGGAGGTTGTTAAAAACATCCCCTCCTTTGCCGGACTGGGCGGCGGCAGCAGCGACGCGGCGGCGTTTATGCATATGTGCAACAAATACTGCGGCCTGGGGCTTGGAGAGCAGACCCTGCTGACCCTTGGCGTAAAAGTGGGCGCGGATGTTCCTTTTTTTCTAAGCGCTCACCACAGTGCCAACGTCGGCGGTATCGGCGAAATTATCACCCCCTTTGAAGAAAAGCCGCTTGATTTTACGCTGATTCATCCTGGAATCGCATGTTGCACCCCGCAGGTGTATCAAAAGTTCCGGCGTGATTATTTTAAGACCATAGAGCCCGCTTTTGCGAAAAAACTGAAAACCATGCCAAGCGCGGCGATACTGAAAGCATACGACGCTTATACGCTCAATGACCTTTTTGCCCCCGCATGCGACCTGCGGCCAAAACTCAAAGAGTACTCCGGGCCCGGACGCTTTTTCAGCGGCAGCGGCAGCAGCTTTTTCTCGGTGAACAGTGATTCATAAAATTTACTTTTAAAATTTATAATAATTTCTTATTTTATTTTAACCTATAACCTGTTATAATGCATTAAACAGTCCCATAACGAAAGGTTATATCTTGCTCAAAGACTTTTCTAAAATTGAAACATTCCTAACCGTCGTCAGAGAGCGCAGTTTTTCCAAAGCTTCGGCCAAACTCGGTGTTTCCCAGCCCGCAGTCACCCAGCAGATTAAAGCGTTGGAAAAATACCTTGGCGCCCCCATCGTCAAACGTAAAAAAAACGGTATCCTGCTTACCAGCGAGGGAGAAGAGTTTTACAAAATCGCACAGCGCCTTGAAAAATGCTTGACTGAATCGCAAAAAGATATCGTCAAGATCATCAATAAAGAACTCACCTTCAAAATCGGTGCCTCCTTTACCATCGGCAACTTTCTCATTCCCGGCAAGGTACTCAATAATATCAAGCAGGTCATCAACAACGACGTCATGATCAAAATCAACTATTCCCAGCAGGTCATTGACGATCTCAAAGATAAAAAGATCGATATCGGCCTGATTGAAAATGTGATCTATGATGATGAGTTGATGTATAAAGAGTGGCTGGATGATGAACTGGTCATTTTTAGCAACAAAGAGTTGCCCCGTTTCCTGCAAAAAGAGGATTTTTACAAATACGGCTGGATATGCCGCGAAGAAAACAGCCACACCAAAAAGCTGATGAATGAAGTTTTTGAGGAGGTGGGCGTTAATTGCGACAACTTTAACATCCTTTCAGAAGTGGGCAACGCCACGGCCGTTAAGCAGTCGGTCCTGCTGGCGGATAAAAGCGGTGAGAATCAGACTATCTCGGTTATTTCGCGCTTTGCTATTTTAGAAGAGCTTATGTATAAAAAATTGTTTGAATCCAAGATCAGAGGTTTTGACATCCGCCGCAAGATGTATATCGTTTACCGGCGGGACCGCAAACACGACCCTTATATCAACAATATTACCAACTACCTGCTTTCGGGTAAATCCCACCCGTAAGCGCTTATGTTCAAGCTCGACGACCCGGCAAATAACCGCAAAAACGTAATCCACGCCTTTTTTCTGGCTCTTGCCGTAACCATCGCAGAACCCTCCACGATTCTGCCTCTGATGGTCAGCCACTTCACCGAAAACGCCGTTATCATCGGTATCTTTGTTTCGCTGCTTCGCGGCGGCGCGATCGTGGTCCAACTCTACGCGGCCTTTCACGCCCAGGTGTATACCAAGGTTATAAGCTACCTGCGACGGGTCTTTTTCTTCCGCTTTGCCAGCTGGCTGCTTATCGGGGTCAGTATTTTGCTTTTTGGGCAAAACTACCCCAACCTCACGCTGCTTTGTATCGGGATCGGACTCTTTTTCTTCTCCTTTACCGCCGGCTTTGGCGCGATCTATTTTAAAGAGTTGCAGGCAAAACTGTTTACCAAAAAATACCGGGGCAAAACGATGTCAAACCGCATGGTCGCGCGCTCGGTGGCGGCTATTATCAGCGGCGGTGTGGCCGGATGGGTGCTTAGCGCCTTTGACGCGCCGATGAATTTTGCCTACCTGTTCATGGTCAGTTCGCTTTTGATGGCAATAGGCTTTATCAGTTTTGGCACCATCAACGAACCGGTAAAAAACAATATCGGCATCAAGGAAGAAAAATTCCGCCATTTTCTCAAAAACGCCGCGGCCATTATCAAAGCCAACCCCAGACTGCGCCTGCAAATCTTTGTGATCTTTTTAGCCAACAGCTACTTTTTGGCTATGCCCTTTGTAATCTTGGATGCCAACAGCAAGTTTGAACTCACCGGCTGGATGCTTGGGGGCTTTATCTCTATCCAGATGCTTGGCAGTATCGTGGGCAGTTCACTGCTGTGGCGGCGGATTCATGATTATGAAAAGATGCTGAGTTTAAGCATCGTCTTTTTAATCGCCGCTTTTGTTCTGGCACTGTTTGCGGAAAGTTTTGCGGGCTTTGTTCTTATCTTTTTACTCTTTGGTATCGCGCTTGATGGGATCAAAATCAGTGACATGAACCTGGTAATTGAGATCGCTCCAGAAGACAAACGCCCCATCTATTCGGCCCTGCAGGTCAATCTGACCTCCATCGGCCTGTTTTTCCCCGTCCTTGGCGGCGCGTTATTGAATCTTTTTGGCAGTTATATCTTTATCTATATCTGCGCGATCGTTCTGCTTATTATTGCGGCGGTTTTGAGCCTGAAAATAAAAAAGATCCCGGTGAGTTGACTTTTTGCCTCTTTATTGGCTACCATGAAGCAATAAGGATGGGTCATGGCAAAAGTTTTCTTTCTTCTACTGCTTCCTTTTGCACTGTTTGGATCAATACTTCAAATTGAGCTCAAAGGTCCTATAACCCCCGCTTCGTCGCATTTTCTCTCTCAGGCGACAAAGCAGGCCAAAAGCCAAGAGGCCAAGCTGCTGCTGATTACGCTGGATACACCCGGCGGGCTGGCTTCAAGCACGCGAGACATGGTCCAAACCATCACGCAAAGCCCCGTTCCCGTCGCCGTTTTCATCCATCCACACGGTGCCAGAGGAGCCAGTGCGGGCTTCTATCTGCTCCAGGCTGCAGATATTGCGGCAATGAGCGAGGGCACCAATACCGGAGCGGCGACGCCGGTGAAGATGCAGGGACCTGTGCAAGACACCAACTCTACCATGAACAAAAAAGTGACCGGTGACAGTAAAGCGTTTCTGATCTCACTGGCAAAGATGCGTGATCGCAACACCACCTGGGCGGCTAAAGCCGTAGAAGAAAGCATCAGCATCGACGCGACCACCGCTTTGGAGTTGGGCGTTATCGATCATATAGCCAATACGGTGCCTACGCTGCTAAAGCAGCTGGATATGGGCGATGAGCGCATCGTAACCCTACGTCCTGATACCAAGACGAAGATACTGGATCTTATCAGCGATCCCAACCTGGTTTATATCTTTATCCTTGTTGCCATCTACGGCATCTTTTTTGAACTCATCAACCCCGGCGCCCTGTTTCCCGGAACCATCGGCGCCATCAGCGGCGTGATCGCGCTGTACGCGCTTAATATCCTCCCCTTTAACTATGCCGGGCTGGCTTTGATGATGCTTGGGGTGCTGTTTATGATCGGGGAAGTTTTTATCGCCGGTTTCGGGATCATGGGGATTGCCGGCGTGATCGCTTTTGTGGCCGGGTCTCTGCTGCTGTTTGACCCCGCCGTGATCGGCCAGGACATCTCCCTGCCGCTGATTGTCGCCTTTGCCCTGCTTTCGCTTGGCTTTTTTATCTGGCTGCTTCGCTTTGTGCTCAGATCACGAAAACAAAAAGCATTCACCGGGGCTCAGGAGATGGTGGGCAGCCAAGCCAAAGTATTGGAGGTCAAAAAAGAGGGCTACACCGTCTGGTGCCACGGCGAACGTTGGAACGCCCGAAGCAGTGAATCGCTGCAAAAGGGCCAAACCGTCAGGGTCACAGCCATAGAGGGCTTAACCCTGCATCTACAAAAGGAGTAAACCATGATAAGTACGGTTATGTATATTGTTGTAATACTCATCGTTATAATCGCCGCCTCGATCAAGATTTTAAATGAGTATGAAAGAGGCGTTATCTTTACGCTGGGACGTTTTACCGGGATCAAGGGACCGGGTATTTTTATCGTCATTCCCTATATCCAAAAGATGCGCAAAGTCGATCTTAGAACGGTGGTACTGGACGTACCGAGCCAGGATGTGATCAGTCATGACAACGTTTCGGTTAATGTCAACGCGGTAGTGTATTTTCGCATTATCGACCCTGAAAAAGCGATCTTGCAGGTCGAAGATTACGACGCGGCCACTTCTCAGCTGGCCCAGACCACGCTTCGTTCGGTCCTTGGCGGGCATGAACTGGATGAAATGCTGGCCAACAGAGAAGAGCTCAACGCCGATATTCAGGAGATTTTAGATAAACAGACCGATGCGTGGGGGATCAAGATTTCAAACGTGGAGATCAAACATATCGACCTGGATGAGAGCATGATCCGAGCCATCGCCAAGCAGGCCGAAGCCGAGCGGCAGAGACGGGCCAAGGTCATCAACGCCAAAGGCGAGGTCGAAGCCAGCGAAAACATCCTGGCCGCGGCCAACAAGCTCAGCCAAAATCCGCAGGGGATTCAACTGCGTTATTTGCAGACGCTCAATGATATTTCAGGAGACAAAACCAACACCATCGTCTTTCCCTTTTCCGGCGACCTGAGCAAACTGTTTTCACAAAAAGGAGAGTAAGATGCATGAAGCATGGCTAAGCAAAGAGACTGCAAAAGGCAGTATTCTGTGCCAAGCCTGCGCGCACAGCTGCAAGCTGCAGGAGGGCGAATACGGCATCTGCGGCGTACGGCAGGTGGTTGATGGCAAACTGCAGCTGCTGGTCTATGCTAAAGCCGCGGCGGCCAATATCGACCCGGTAGAGAAAAAACCGATGTTTCACTTTTTGCCAAACACCGACGTGTTTTCGGTAGGAACGGTGGGATGCAATTTTCGCTGTGCCTTTTGCCAAAATTACGAAATCTCGCAATATCCTCAAACCCACGGGCACAGGATTGTCGGCGAAGAGTTGCAACCCCAACAGATTGTGGATATCGCAAAGCAAAACGGATGCGAAGCGATCGCTTATACCTACAATGAACCGATCGTGTATTTTGAATACACCTACGACATTGCTAAACTCGCCCATGAGCAGGGGCTTAAAAACATTTACGTCACCAGCGGGTATGAAACAAACAAAGCCACCGACCTGCTGGCACCCTACATTGATGGCATGAATATCGACCTCAAAGCCTTTAGCGACGAATTTTACAAAGATATCTGCGGGGCAAGGCTCAAGCCGGTTTTGCAGGCGATCAAACACGCCAAAGAAAAAGGGATCTGGGTGGAAGTGACCACGCTGGTTATCCCCGGACTCAATGACAGTAAGCAGGAATTGCAAAGCATCGCGGCATTTTTAGCGAGTCTGGATCCCGCGATCCCGTGGCATATCTCAGCGTTTTATCCCACCTACAAGATGCTTGATCGCCCGCCCACGCCGCCAAAGACGCTGAAAAAAGCGTACGAGATCGGCAAGGAAGCGGGGCTAAAATATATCTTTGTGGGCAATTACGACAATGCCGACCTGGAATCGACCTACTGCCCCAAATGCAGCCATAAAGTGATCAACAGAAGCGGCCACATCGGCCAAAACGTACAAAACAGCCTTGATGCAAAGGGCACCTGTCCCCATTGCGGCTACAGGCTGGAAGGAGTATGGGCTTAATAGATAAGGGGCACAAAGGCAAAGCCGTAATAGCTTTGCTCGTGAAGCAGGCCGTTTTGATCTCTGGTGATTTGAGCGATACTGTTTTGTACCGGAATCACCAGCGTCCCGCCGGGGTTTAACTGTTCTGTCAAAGCAGCGGGTACCTCTTTTGCCGCGGCTGAAACCAATATCCTGTCAAACCGCTGCCCGGGCATACCAAGCGCGCTGCCTGCTTTTTGTACCCGGACGTTTTCCAAGCCAAGCTGCTGCAGATTGGCCTGCCCCCGCTTGATGAGCGCATCGATGCGCTCTAAGGCAAACACTGTCCCCTCTTGGCCCGCAAGCAGGGCCAAAAGCGCGCTTGTCCAGCCAGAACCACTGCCGATATCAAGGACTTTGTCACCTTTTTTGACATTCAACAACTCCAGCATAAAAGCTACCGTGGAAGGCTGCGAAATGGTTTGCCCGTGACCGATGGACAGTGCTTCATCAGCATATGCCAGATTTTGCAAATGATTTGGCATAAACAGTTTTCTGTCTGCTTTTAAAAAAGCTTTTTCCACTGCATCACTGGCGATAACGCCGCTATCTTTCATTCCCTGAACGAGTGCTTGATTACAAGAGTATATCATGCTATCCTCATCTTTTTTATTCTATTATACACAAGCAGGCGCAAAAAATAAAAATCAACCGGAGCCGTTTATCCCTTCATAGGCAGCAGTAACCATCTCTTTGGTTATCTTTACGTACTCTATATCATCACTGGAAGGCAGCGTGTACTGCAGCGGCATCATGACCTTTTCAAGTATCGTGCGAAGCCCCCTTGCACCCACTTTCGTGTTTTGCGCTATGGCAGCAATCTCTTCCAGTGCCTCCCGGTCAAAATCCAGCTTGATCCCATCCAGAGAAAACAGCGCTTTGTATTGTCTGATAATAGCATTTTTAGGCTCCTGCAGTACCCGCAGCAAGTCATCGGTATCAAGTTCCCGGAGTGTCGCAATTACGGGAATACGCCCGATAAACTCAGGAATCAATCCGTAAGCGATCAAATCCTTTGCTTCTATCTCTTTTGTGCGTTGTGCGTTTTGGCCTTTGATAAAGCCCATCTTCACATCCTGCATCATGCTTTCTTGCCGGTGGGAAAGTTTTACAAAGGCGCCGCCGCAGATAAAGAGCACATGTCTGGTATCAAAAAGTTCTGTTTCCGCCGTCGCGTTTTTGCGGCTTCCTTTCATGGGAACATAGACCTGAGCGCCTTCCAAAATCTTCAAAAGCCCCTGCTGTACTCCCTCTCCGGAAACATCCCTGCCCACCGTGGCACTTTCGCTTTTGTTAGCGATCTTGTCTATTTCATCGATATAAATGATTCCTTTTTGTGCTTTTTCAATATCAAAATCGGCCGCG
>CAYUAC010000038.1:0-6169 GCA_964442515.1 uncultured Campylobacterales bacterium
CCGCGCCTTGTCTACGAAAAAGCTTTAAAAGCTATGACCGCACAGGGTTCTTAGATGTGGCCTTTAGTAATCTACGGGCATTGTAGCATGATAGAATAAAATCTCATAGCGGCGTCTCACTTTCGTTCACAAGCGCTCTTTTGCTATAATTGTTCCAAAAAGAGTTTATATGTTTGAACAGTTTTTACACGCACTTAAAAATGAAACCTTCATCTCCCTTGAAACCACACCCGCCCACTCGGCAACCTGCGGTGAAATCGTGGAAAATATCAAAAACATGGGGCTTGATACACTGGTCAACGGTTTTACCACCACAGACAGCCCGCTGTCCAAGCTCAAATTCAATTCGCTGCTGGCTGCCATCCGCATCCAGCAGGAGTTTCACAAACCCGCTATCGCCACCATGAGTATGCGTGATCGAAACATCATCGCGCTGCAGTCAGACCTGCTTGGGGCCAACGAATTTGATATCAGAACCATCCTGGCCCTCACCGGTGACAGCGTCAAAATAAGCGACCAGCCCGGTCCCAAAGCCGTACTGGAAGGAGATTCGACACTGCTGTTAAAGATCATAAGCCATCTTAACAGGGGGATCGATCTGGCGGGCAAGAAACTCAAAGTCGCGCCAAAGCGCATCTACCCGCTGGCTGTGGCTCCAAGTGACATCAGCAAAGAAAAATCGCTGTATAAAAAGATGACAAAGAAACTACAAGGCGGCGCGATCGCTATTATCACCCAGCCCATTTTCAATCCCGGAGATATTAAACCCCTGCGCGCCATCTTTGAAGCGGCCAAAAAAGAAGCCCGCACGCCGGATGCGGTTTTGGTCATAGGCTTTTTCCCCATCGTCAAATACAAAACCGCCAACTTTTTAGACACCAAGGTCCCCGGCGCCAATATTCCGGCTCACTGGCTGGATGCTTTGCAAAACAGCGACAACGAGTACCAAACCGGTTTTGCTCTGAGCAAAGAGGTTTTTGAAGCCATCCTCAACGATCACGGCAAGACCCACCTGATGGCGGCGAACAATTTTGCCCTGGCCAGGGATATGCTGCAACACCAATAGTCTCAAAAAGCCTACCAACAGCCCCTTTATCCTGATACAATAATTGTAAAATCAATGAAAAGGATTTTACATGCAGTGCAAATGCAAACAACCCGCACGCCAGGAGTTTGGCGTGGGAACACTTGTTTTTTCGTTCCCCGATGCTTATCTGCTGAGCAAGCTTCGTGACGCCGCGGCCGAGTGCTCTCTTGAAGCCTCAGTGCAGGAACAACTGCTTCTGGTTGAAACGCCCAATATGCAAACACAGCTGCGCAAGCTGATCGATACGGCCGGGCTCAATGATTTTGAAATTGAAAATATCAACATGGCTTTTGTCAGGCAGGGGCAGAAGCTGGATTTTTCCATCCTTTCCCGGACCAAAAGTTTGCAGACATGGCTTGCCAAACTGGATTCGCAGGATATCGCCGCGCTCATTGACAATAAATCCCTTACGACTTATTTTCAACCCATAATCGACACCAAAGCCAAAAACATCTATGGATATGAATCTTTGTGCAGGGGCGTGGATGAATCGGGCAATATCATACCGCCAAACATTATCTTTGACAAAGCTAAAAAAAGCGACTTTCTTTTCGGACTCGACCGCGCCGCACGTGAAATCAGCCTCAAAACCGCCGCGGTGAAAAACGTGGACGGATACGTGTTTATCAATTTTATTCCCACTTCCATCTATAACCCAGAAAACTGCCTGAAAAATACGCTACACTGGGCCAGGCAGTTGGAACTGGACTTTTCCAAGATCGTCTTTGAAGTGGTAGAAACCGAAAAGGTCGACGACCTCGGCCACCTCAAGTCAATTCTTGATTTTTACAAGAAAAACGGCTTTCGTGTCGCCTTAGACGATGTGGGCAGCGGCTACTCTAACCTTTCGGCATTAGTAGAGTTAAAGCCTGATATTGTTAAAATAGATC
The DNA here is from genome assembly GCA_964442515.1 of uncultured Campylobacterales bacterium. Classification (GTDB taxonomy): domain Bacteria; phylum Campylobacterota; class Campylobacteria; order Campylobacterales; family Sulfurovaceae; genus TCS-49. The sequence continues at coordinate 1,978 of CAYUAC010000038.1, forward strand.
GAGGATTAATTCAGGATATCGACAAAGATCCGATGAAACAATCGATCTTTTCTGCAATCAAAGACATTTGTGAAAAAAACAATATCACCAAACTGGCCGAGGGTGTGGAAACCCGCGGGGAAGTTGAATACCTTAAAGACCGGGTGGATTTGATGCAGGGCTTTTACTTTGCCAAACCCTCAGGCGAAGTTGTCAGAAAGCTAAAAATCAATTTGTAAGGAACGCCGTGCGATCACTGTCTCAACATTTTTCAAAGATCAACATAGACTCTTTTTTATACGCTTTTGATCTGCATGTGGACCCCGTGGTTATTACCGACAACGATCTTGACAACGGGGTAAAGATACTGTATGTCAACAAAGCCTTTTGCAAGGAAACGGGCTACAGCGAAGATGAGATGCTTGGCAAAAGCCCCAAGATACTGCAGGGTAAAAACAGTGACAAAAAAACCCTCAGGCGTTTGAAAAAAACCCTCAAAGAGGGCAAAAACTTCATCGGACAAACAATCAACTACCGCAAAGACGGCAGCGAATATATCGTCCAGTGGAGCGTTGCCCACCTCAAAGACGACCGCGATGAGACGGTCGCATACCTTTCTATTCAAAAGATTCTGACCAGATACGCTACCGGCGAGGATGAAAAACTGCTTTTAAAATCAATCGTCGAACACGCCCCGGGCATGATTTTAGTAACCAATTTAGAAGGTATTATCATCTATGTCAATCAATCCTTTACCAGGAACACGGGTTACCGTGAGGATGAACTGATAGGAAAGCACACACGAATGCTCAAAAGCGGCAAACAGGATGAGAGCTTTTATGAAAAGATGTGGCAGTCACTGATAGGAAAGGGGCATTTTGAAGGCTTGTTTGTCAGCAAAAAAAAGGACGGCTCGCTTTTTTATGACCGCAAAAAGATAACCGTGATCAAAGATGACAGGGGTAATCCCAAGTTTTACATGGCTGTCAGCTACGATGTCACCGATGAGATCGAAACAGAAAAAAACCTCAAGCAAAAAGCTTTTACCGACGCTTTGACGGGATTGCACAACAAAGACAGGTTTGAACTGGATATCAAAGAGTACCATAAAGCCTTTGTCAAAAACCAAAATGTCTTTTCATTGATTTTGCTCGATATCGATCATTTCAAAAGCATCAATGACAACATGGGCCATGACGTGGGTGATTTTATTTTAAAAGAGTTGGCCGGACTGATTAAAAACAATATCAGAGACGATGACAAACTCTACCGATGGGGTGGCGAAGAGTTTATTCTGATCACGGCTTCGCCGCTGCATATCGCCGAAAAGATCGCGCAGAAACTGCGCGGAGTTGTTCAAAATCATGATTTTAACGCCATCAGTATTACAGCCAGTTTCGGTGTCGCCCAGATACATAAAGATCAGGATACAAAAACACTGTTTAAAAACGCCGACACCGCGCTGTATGAAGCCAAAAACTCCGGGCGAAACAGGGTCGTAGCCTCCGATGGCTGACTTTGCTTTTACCAAACAAAGCCCCAACGCTTCCATTGAAGCGGCCATGCTGCGCGACCTTGGCAAACAGATTGCTGCGCCAAAGGTTTTAACAAACGATCACAACCGCTTAACGATGCAAAAGATCCCATACAGCGGCGTTTATGATGAGAAAGAGTTTGCCAAAGCCCTGGCCCGGATGCATTCGCGCAGGCAACCCTATTTCGGATATCCGTACGATACCACCATCGGTCCCTTTCTCCAGCCAAATCCCAAAGAGCATTCCTGGCCGACCTTTTTTGGTAAACACCGCATCGCGTATATGGCAAAGCACTGCCTGGATGAGGGCGCGCTTGCGCAAAGCGAGTATGAACGCCTGCTGCAATTGAGCCAAAAACTGCACAACTACCTGCCCCGGGCCGCCCCCTGTCTGATCCACGGCGACCTGTGGGGCGGCAACGTCATGCATGATAGCACACAGACGGTATTAATCGATCCCGCACTTTATTTTGGCTCGTATGAGTATGATATCGCTTTTTCCCGGCTGTTTCACACCTTTTCACAAACCTTTTACCGCGCGTATGAACACTACCTGCCCCTTGATGACGATTTTTACAAAAACCGCGTTTCCATTTACAATCTCTACGGCCTGCTGGTTCACCTGCGGGCTTTTGGACAGATGTATCATCCGCCCGTTGTGCAGACGCTGGAAAAGTTTGGCTACTGAGCGCGGATAATTTTTACTTGACATGCAAAGCATACAAAGATACGCCGGTATGGTATATGATGTCATGAAAAAAGAGGTGTTATGCTGGATTTTGCGGTTGTAGGCAGCGGTATCGGCGGCAGCGGGGCTGCTTTGATGCTCAACGGATACGACACTGTTTTATTTGAAAAGGATCAAAACCTGGGCGGATGCGCATCCACGTTTTACAAAAAAGGTTCATACTTCAACACCGCCTCGACCACCTTTGCGTGTTATAAAAAGGGGCGGGTCGTATATGATTTTTTGCATCAAAAAGGCGTACAGTTTCAATCGCGCAAACTCAACAGCGCGCTGTGCGTTATCCAGCGGGGCCGCAGAATCGAACGCTACAGCGATCTTGATAGTTTTATCGCCCAGATCAACAACGTCCACTACCATTCAAACAATGCCGATTTTTACAGATTGATCTATCATATCAACGAACTTTTTTACGCCCGGCACGGGTATTATTACGCCAACGCCTCAATCCCTGAAAAACTGGCTTCGCTTGTTTCCTTCTGGCCTCTGGCAAAGCGGTTTTATCCCTATATTTTCACCTCTGCTTACAGCTTCATACGCCGTTTTCTGCCCGGAATCGGAGACGATTATATGGATTTTATCGACAACCAGCTGCTCATTGCCGCCCAGGCAAAATCAAAAGAGGTCAATTTCCTCACCGCGGCTTTGGCCCTGGGATACCAGTTTCAAGACAACCATTACGTTTTTGGCGGCCTTGGGAGCGTATTTGACGCCATGGCTGAAAAAATCCCGCAGGTCAAAACCAAAACGCAGATAGAGCATATTGAAAAAACAGACTTCGGATACCGGCTGCATACGCAAGATCAAAGTTACAGTGCAAAAAATATCGTGCTTAATTCCACCGTTTTTGATTCCGCCGCTCTTTTTAGCAACAGCGAAATCCGATCCTACCTCAAAAGCTACGATCATCTTGACAGCGGGGTTTCGGCGTTTGTGATGTATCTGGTACTGAAAAAAAGCGGCGATTATAAAAGCCACTACCAGATTATCGACCAAACCACCCTGCCCTACAGCAATTCCAACTCTGTCTTTGTCTCCTTTGGCGATAAAAAAGATGAAAAAATGGCAAAAAGTGTTACAATATCGCTGCATGTACGAACCAGTCAGTGGCGGGATGATTATGAAGCCAAACAGAAACAGTTGCAAGCCCGCATCTTACAACTGCTGGCAAAAGAGCTGGGGTTAACTGAAGATATGATTGCAAGCAGTTTTTGCGCCAAACCGCGTACCTTTTCCCGTTTTATAAACCGTACAACTCTTGGAGGCATCCCCATCAAGCGGCAACTTCCCGTATTCCGGCTTCCGGGCAACGATACCCCCTTTAAGGGCCTGTATATGGTCGGAGACACCACCTACGCCGCGCAGGGCTGGCCGGGGGTGTTGCTGGGCGTTAATAACTTAGAAAGGCTTTTGTGCACGAAATAGAACTTAAAATCGCCAAAAAAGATTGGCTGATTATAGCGGTTTTCGGGGTCAGCTTTTCGGTTGCGATCACGCTGATTTTGTATTTTATGCTGCAAAAACCCCTGCTTGACGGTATCATTTTCGCCGCGCTTCTTGGCAGCTCGATCGTGGCGTTTTCAATGTTTTCCATCTCTTTTTTAAATACAAAAATCCTGCCCTTTGTTTCTCCCCGCTACTGGGTCGCTTTTGCCGCGGTGTTTTCTTTTCTGTCCGGATTTGTGGGGACCCTGCTGTCAGTGGGCTTTAGCAGATGGCTTGACGTGGCGCTTTTGCACCGCTTTGATGAACACTTTATCACTTTTGCGGCGGTACTGGGACTGCTGACGTATATTATCGGCGCGCTTTTGTACCAGTTTGTCAAAATGTCCAATCAAAAAGATTATCAGGAAAAAAAACTGTATGAAAGCCGCCTCAAATCACTTGAAACCCAGCTCAATCCCCATTTTCTATTCAACGCGCTCAACTCTCTG
>CAYUAC010000038.1:6179-16411 GCA_964442515.1 uncultured Campylobacterales bacterium
ACTGATCCACCGCGATAAAAACAAAGCCGAAGACGCGCTGATGCAGCTTTCAAGCTTTTTGCGCTCTTCGATGAAAGAAAGCGCATTGCTCAATCTGGCACAGGAACTGCAAAACGTCCGGCGCTACGTGGCACTGGAAAACATCCGCTTTGATGATGCGATCACGCTTACGGTTAATGGCGACTGCGATCAAGCGGCCATAACCCTTCCCAAATTTTCGGTGCAGCTGCTTGTGGAAAACGCGCTCAAACACGGTTTTACAAACCCCGTTATCAAGTTTCATATCACCATAACCCTGCAAAAGAGTGCGGACAAAACCCTGATCACGGTGCAAAACAGCGGCGCACCGGTTACTGATGCGGGCTTTGGCATCGGTTTGCAAAACCTGCAAGAACGCCTGTGGCTGCTTTGCGGCGGAAGCGTCGCGCTTCAAAGCAAGAACCCGGCAACATATCTTATAACATTAGGAGAGTGCAATGAAAATATTACTGGTTGATGATGAGAAACTGGCTTTAAACCGCCTTGAACGCATGACAAATGAACTCAAATACGATTACACCGCACTGCAGGACAGTTCACAAGCCCTGGAAGAGATCAAACATCAAGCCTATGATATCGCAGTTTTAGATATCAACATGCCGGACATTGACGGGATAGAGTTGGCTAAACAGATGCAGTATTACCGCCCTTCGATGTTTATCGTTTTTCAAACGGCCTACGACCAGCACGCACTCAAAGCGTATGAACTCGGAGCGGTGGGCTACCTGCTCAAACCCTTTCAGAAAGAGGATTTGGAACGCAATATCAAAAGAGCCAGAAACTACGCCAAAAGCAAACCCAGAAAATTCATGACTAAAAACGGCAATGAATACTACCTGGTGGATGAAAGCGATATTTTTTATATCCAGGCGGACCTGACCGAAGTCGTCATCCGCTCCAATCACGGTTTTTCATACTATAATAAAAAGATTTCGCAGATGCAAAGCCTGCTTTCAGATCAGTTTTTCAAAATCCACAGAAGCTGTATTATCAATATGGACAAGATTGAAAAGATGCGCACGATGGAACAAAGCAAGATCGAGTTTTCTTTCAGGGGTATCCAGGATTCGGTCGAATCCAGCAAAGACGGCGCCAAACGGTTTCGAGAATACATGGAAAGTATATAAAACAACACCGCCTTTGTATGAATGAAACTTTAAAAAATCTATAATTGCATGAACCGTTTATAAAAGGAGGGACATGAAAACAGTTTTAACTATTGCCGGCAGCGACAGCAGCGGCGGTGCCGGGATTCAGGCGGATTTAAAAACGTTTGAAGCCTTCGGCGTGTTCGGCACTTCCGCCGTTACCGTGCTTACTGCCCAAAACACCACGGGGGTTCAGGATATTTACCCCGTTGAACCCGAATTCATCACCGCCCAGATCGAGTCGGTGATGCAGGATTTTGATATCGCGGCCATCAAGGTCGGGATGCTGTATAGCAAACCCGTTATCCAGGCCGTGGGCACGGTGCTTGCCAAAACCGGCGTACCCGTGGTGCTTGATCCGGTTTTTATCTCAAAAGCGCGTTATAAGCTGCTGGAAGATGAAGCGGTTGAAGCGCTGAAAACACTGATGCCCCGTGCCACACTTATCACGCCCAACCTGTTTGAAGCCAAAGAACTGTTTGGGTACGAATTTGCCGACAGCGACAGCCTGACAGAAGTATTCAACGCTTCCTGCAAAGTACTGATCAAAAACCATCCCGTTGAGATGAACGGCACTTTGCAGTCGGTGGATATGCTCTACAACGGCCGTCAAAAAGCGACCTTTGTCAGCGATTACGTCGACAGTTCCAGCGTCCACGGTACGGGGTGTTCGTACTCCAGTGCGATCGCGGCGAATCTGGCCCTTGGCAAACCTCTGGAAGAAGCGGTCATGTGCGCAAAGGATTTTATCTACCACGCGATCAAAAACGCTCCGGATCTGGGAGCGGGCAAAGGCCCGATACATCATAAAAAAGGCGGTGAATTATGCAACATAAACGCTTAAGCGGAATCTACGCGATCAGCGATGAAAAGCTGACCCCTTTGGATACGATCATAGCTCAGGCCGATGAAGCTTTTTCCCACGGCGTCAAAATCTTGCAGTTTCGCGACAAAACAAGCAGCGACGAAGCCGTCAGAGAAACCTGCATCAAGCTGCAGGGACTTGCAAAAAGGCACAACGCCACTTTTATCATCGATGACAGGGCTGAACTTGTACAGGCTATCGGTGCCGACGGGCTGCATATCGGAAAAGACGATATCGACCCGCAGCAGGCAAGAAAGATCGTGGGTGCGGGTACGATTATAGGCGTATCGTGCTACGGCAGCCTGCACAAGGCTCGCAATGCCGCCCGGGAGGGTGCCGATTATGTCGCTTTTGGTTCGGTCTTTGCCTCACCCACCAAGCCTCATTCAAATGTCATCGATCACGAAGTCGTTGCCCGGGCCAAGGAGCAGCTACGTGTACCTGTATGCGTAATCGGCGGTATTGATGCCGGCAATATCGCAACCATCGCCAGACAGAATCCGGATATGTATTCTATGGTAAGCGGCGTCTTTGAGGGAGATATTAAAGACAATCTTGAAAAAATCAAATCAATCATAGGAGACAAGTCATGAAAATAGCGCTGGAATGGTTTATCAACCCAGATCATCTGCCCCTGATCGTGGCCAGACAAAAAGGCTTTTTGCAAAAACAGGGGATTGAGGATTTTGACATTATCGAACCAAAAGAGCATTACGACGGCTTAGAAGAGATTAAAAAACAAAATATCGAATTTGCCACCAATGAACCGCTGCATCTGATTGAGCAGTTTCACGATGATTTGATGAGCCTTGGGATGTTTTTTGAAACCAAAGGCGGCGTGGTGATGAAAAGAGATTCCTACCAAAGGCTGCAACAAGGCGGCAGTATCAAAGTCACCACCCCCGTTTCCAATGACAAAACAGACGGTATCGGTTTTGAAATCATCAAACGCTACTGCCAGAAACGGGGCTTTGCAGTAAACCGCGACCAGGTCAGCTTTGAAGCGGTCGATTTTTACCACACCAAAAATATGAAAAACGGTTATGACGCGGGCTGGCTGTACTTTTACAACTTTGAAGGCGTCGAAATCGCGCACGAGGGGCTGGATGTGATCTATATGGACGCAGACAGCGCGGGCTATGCCAATTTTGCCGCCCTTGATATTTTCTGTTCCAAAACCTATTATCACAACAATACAAAAGAGGTAAACAGTTTCATCAACGCCGTGCATGAAGCGATCGACTTTATAAACACAAACGCCGATGAAGCCTTTTCATGTTATTATGAATACACGGGCGAAGCAAAAAGTCAAATCATGGATGAAATCCTGCATGAGACGTCCAAATGCTTTCGCAGCGGCTTTTCATCCAGCTATGCAAAAGAGTTGCCTATTTTGGAGTTTTTCAGGCAAATCGGAATCAGCGATCTGGATAAAGAGCAGTTTAAAACCGCATTTTTGACATAAAGGAAGCAGATGAAACTGGCCGTATCCTCCTGCCTGCTTGGCAATAACATCCGCTACAACGGCGGGCATAAAAAGGACAGATTTATTACCGGTGCGCTTTCAAAGTTCTTTGACTACGTCCCTTTCTGCCCCGAAGATTTGGCCTTTGGCACGCCAAGAGACGCGATGCGGCTGGTTGAGGATAAACAAAAACAGCTCCATGTCAAAACGGTCAATAACGACAAAGATATCACGGCGCCGCTGCTGCATGAGTGTGCAAACGAAGTCAGCGCCATAAAAAATGAACCGGTATGCGGGATCATTTTTCAGGCCAAATCCCCAAGCTGCGGCTTTGGCAGTGCCAAAACATACCTGCCAAACGGATACAGCAGCGGCAAAACAGACGGTATGATGGTCAAAGCGTGCAAAGAGACTTTTGAGAATATGCCCATGGAAGAAGAAGCCAGGCTCAACGACCCCTGGCTCAGAGAAAACTTTATCATGCAGGTGTTTGCCTATGACGCGATGCGCAAACTGCAAAACAGCGCCCGGCGTTTCAGCGATCTGGTGGATTTTCACACCCGCTACAAATACCTCCTGCTGTCCAAGGATGAAGCGCGCTACCGTAAGCTTGGCCGTATCGTGGCCAATGAGGATAAAAACGATCTGCATGAGAGTATAGAAAACTATGCCGCTTTGTTTAAGCAATCCATTGCGGTTAAAAGCAAGATCAGTAAAACCATCAACGTTTTGCAGCATATGGCGGGCTTTTTTAAAAACGATCTGAATAAAGAGGAAAAATCCCACCTGCACCGGCTCATAGAACAATACCACCAAAAGATTATCCCGCTTATTACCGTCGTGGAAGTGATCAAACTCTATGCGCACAAATACGACAGCACCTATCTGCTGGATCAGATCTTTTTAGACCCCTACCCCGCTTCGCTGGCACTGCGTTCTGAGATAAAGGGCGGCAAATGAGAATTTTTGAAAAAGAGTGTATTCTGCCTGTTCCTATTGAAAAAGCGTTTGCCTTTCACACAGACATTATCAACCTGCCCAGGCTCTCGCCGCCTGATACGCTTATAACCATACGCAATACCGACGCGCAGATCAAAAAAGGCCAGATTATAAAGCTCAAAGCCCTCAAGGGCTATACCTCCATGAACTGGGAAGTCTGTATCAAAGATGTCCAGGCGCCCTACCTGCTTGTGGATGAAGCGCTTAAATCCCCTTTTAAATTCTGGCGCCACAGCCACGAGTTTTTGGAACACGGCATCGATCAAACCCTGATGCGCGATGTGGTGGAGTTTGAACTGCCCTTTGGCTTTCTTGGCAGGATGTTTGAAAACTACGTGATCAAAGAACTTGATACCATGTTTGCCTACCGCCACAGGGCGACGCAGGAACTGCTGGCGTGACCATCCTCTGGTTTCGGCGCGATCTGCGGATAGAAGACAGCGCGCTGCTGAGTTTTGGCAAAGAGGTGATGCCCGTTTTCATCTTCGATAGCAATATTTTAAATCCCCTCGATGCCCGCGACAAGCGGGTAAGCTTTATTTATGAACAGGTTTTGCACCTGCAAAAAAAGCTGCGCGCAGCCGGACTTGATCTGTATATCTTTTACGGCGATCCGGTACACATTTTTACACAGCTTGCGCAGCTTGGGCCAAAAGAGGTGATCGCCTCGGTTGATTACGATTCTTACGCACGCAAGCGTGATGCGGCCGTGGAAAAGATCGTACAACTCAAGCGTATACAGGATTGCTATATTTTTGGGCCGGATGAAATCCTCAAAAACGACCAAACCCCCTACCTTGTCTTTACCCCTTTTTATAACAGGGCAAAAGCCTGCTACACACCGGCACACGCGGGCTGCTACAAAAAGGCTGCGCACACCCTTTTTGTTCATAAAGCGCAGACGCCGACATTAGAGCAGATGGGCTTTATCCCCCAAAATCACCAAGTCCGGCCCGCCAAATCCTGCCTGGAGGAGTTTGCGCAAAAACTCTCTTCTTACGACCATGACCGCGAATATCTTTTTATGGATGCCACTTCCCATCTTGGCGTCCACCTGCGTTTTGGCACCATCAGTATCCGTCACGTGCTGCGCTTTTTGATCGCCTGTAAAAAAGAGGGGTTAAAAACCGAGGCGTTTTTCAGGCAGCTGATCTTTCGCGATTTTTACGCGTATCTTTTATACCACTTTCCCTCCCTTGCCCATACAGATCACAAACGGCTGGTCCAATACCGCTTTGACAAGGATAGTTACGATGCCTTTGTCAACGCCCAGACAGGCGTTCCTGTGGTTGACGCGGCCGTTATACAGTTAAAGACAACGGGACGGATGCACAACCGCGCACGCATGATCGCCGCGTCGTTTTTTACCAAGCATCTGCTGCTGCCCTGGCAGGAGGGTGAAGCGTTTTTTGCCGCGTATCTGCTAGATTTTGAAAAAAGTTCCAACGTCCTTTCCTGGCAGTGGGCGGCTGGAACCGGTATCGACCCGCAGCCCTATTTTCGTATCTTCAACCCTTACACCCAGGCCAAAAGATACGACAAAGACGCCTGCTATATCAAAAAATATCTTCCTGAACTCCTTGGCACCCCGGCAAGAGATCTGCATAATGAGGATTTTTTACTGCACACGGGCATCAAAGGGTATCCCAAACCGGTCCTCATCCACAAAGACGCCAGGAAAAGAGCTCTGGGGGCGAAAATCTAATCGCGAATATTACGCAGATGCTGCTTGTAGCTTTTGGCAAACAGATGCGTCCCGCCGCTGCCTCGCACAAAATACAGATACTGCGTCCGGGCCGGATTGATCGCTGCTTTGATCGCGTCGATACCCACGCTTCCCACCGGGTTTGGCGGCAACCCTTTGTGCTTATAGGTATTATACGCGCTGGTATCGTTTTTGATACGTTCTGGCGTAACCTTCTGGTGGCCGTATACGCCGTAATTAAGCGTCCCGTCCATCTGCAGCTTCATCCCCCTTTGTAACCTGTTGTAAATAACCGAAGCCACCTTTGGCATCTCCTCTTTGTTGGCCGCTTCTTTCTGGATAATAGAAGCGACAATCAGGTATTTATACCATTTTTGTTCATCAAATCGGCCAAAAATGCGATTGGCCATCTGTTTATGGCGCTGTCTGGACATATCAAGCAGGTAACGCACCAGGTGGGATTCGCTTATACCTTTTGGAAGGTGGTACGTATCGGCCAAAATCGCGCCGTCAGCGAAGCTGCTTTGTGTTTCATACGCAGCCAGCAGCTTTTGAATGTCTAAATCCAGTTTTTGCGAAAGTTCGTAAAAAAATATCTCTTTTGTTTTGCCCGGCACCATCGTTACAGGTTCGATTGCCGCTTTGGCGGTGGTGAGTTTATATAAAAAATCCAGCCGGCTCAACGTGTTTTGGCCGATATTGATCCACCCGCTTTGCGGATGGCCTAAAAATCTGATGATAAAAGAATCAAGCCACGTCGTGTTAAAGCCGTTGTCACTTAAATGGTGTATAATAGTATTGATAGAACCCTGCGGAACAAAAACGACTTTTGTCGTCTTTACCGGCTGAATCGCATAAAACAAAAGAGTAATACCGATGAAAAAAACACTGTATTTTATAAAATTTTTACTGATCTCTTTTAGTCTGTTTCTCATAACCGCTGGTGTCTTATCCTTTTTATGGCTTTTACAGGGAATATCGCTCCAAGACCTTTCGTATAAAGGTTTGCAAGCTGAGCAATTATACCTGAAATACGATAACAGGCTGCAACTCAATATAAAAAACCTCACCGTAAAAACCCGCCCAGAAAACACCGCTACTTCTCAAAGCATTGATAACAGAATGTTTATAGAAGCCCTGGAGTGGCTTCCGGTACTTTTTTCGCATATTGAGATAAACACCCTCACCCTGCAAACCAAAAACTTTCATGCGCAGGCGTCGGTGCAGTACAGGGATAACCGATTTTTTATCAATTCAGACGCATTTTTTCTTTATTCCAGCATTATAACTCATGAAAAAACGCGTATTAAGGCCAACCCGGTCCTTTATCTCAAAAACAGCGGTCTGTTTCTGGATACGTATTTAGACTATGACCTTTTGGCAAACAAAGCCAGAGGCAAAAGCAGTTTTCAATGGCATGACGCCAACGGCACGCTGGATTTTCAGCGCGACGGTGATTTGATCGCGCTTCAGGCAAACTCGCAGCAGTTTTCACAACTGGAGCCTATCTTTAAAAGTTTCAAGCTGCACGAAAAGATAAATGCATGGACCTATGAAAAGATAACCGCCGCTTCGTACCGGTTAAAAGAGTTGCGCTTCAGGCATGATTTGAGCAAAGACCTTGATCTTTACAACCTCTCAGGCCACGCCGTGGCCCGAAAGGGACGTATCAAGTTTCATGAAAATCTGCCGCCTGTGCGCTCTTCGCGTATTGATCTGCGCTTTGAAAAGGGGCGGCTGCTTTTTGACCTGCAGGATCCGACGTATGAAGATAAAAGCCTTGAAGGCAGCAGTGTCGCTATCAGTGATCTGCTTGATGACAAAAGCGATTTTATCGATATCAACATCCAAACCAAAAGCCGCTATGACACAAAAATTGAAAAACTGCTTGCAGCATACGGTATCGATATCTTAATCAAGCAGCAAAAGGGCGAAGTGGACGCGTCTTTGGATCTGCGTATCGCTTTTGCAAACGGCCGCGTCAGTACCGAAGGCAGTTTTAAAGCCCATGACGCGCGGTTTTCACTGTTTTCTTATCCCCTTGCGGCCAAAAAAGCCGCCGTGCGCTTAAAAAACAATACAGTTTTTCTTGATAATATCCATATACGCGATGCCACGAAGGAGTTTTTTGCAGACGGTGTTATCGATACGAAAGAAAAAACCGCGACGCTGCAGACAAAAGTGAAAAAGTATAGAAAGTATTTTTTTGACGCCGAAAATAAAAACTTTACGGCATCGATCGATTTTGGTACGAAGCAGACAGCTATCGCCATCGATGATTTTCATACCTCCATGAAGGTTTCCGGGGAACATTTTGCGCTTCATATCGACGATCTTTCCGCAGTGGAACCGCTGCTGCAATACCCCTACAGCAAAGATATAAACATAACAAAAGGAGAGTTGAAAGCCACAAGCGATGATTACGATGTTTTTGATTTTCAAGCCGACTTTGAAGCTTCGCAGCCTTTTTTATACAAAAAAAACAAGCTTACGAGATTTCTCGTACAGGGCAAAGCCCATACCGACAAAGATCAAATCACATTTGATATCAATAATAATATACAATATAATCACAAAGACAAATTATTACGGGTACAGGATACCGGCTTTGATATAACAACGCTTTTGCGAAAAACAGATGTCGAGGATTTACAAAAGATACAAAGACAGCTGTCTGTAGCGGCAAAAAACAGTCCCGTCGCTATCAACGGCCACGAGTTGCAAAGTGACAGTTACACCTTCACACTGCAACCTGATTCCATGCTGCTTCTTAGCCGCCACAAAGGCAGTAATATCCAGTTCCGCATGACCCCGAAATACCTTCATTTCAGCGGCGACAACCTGAGTGACGCGACCCTGCATCCACTGTTAAATAACACCAGCTTGCAAAAAGGCCGGTACGCGTTTAATATCGAAGGAGATATTGACAATTTAAACGGAGATATCACCGTCAAAGGCGGAACATTAACGGATATGAAAGCGTATAACAACCTCATCGCCCTTGTCAATACGCTGCCGGCTCTTGCCGTTTTTAAAAACCCCGGTTTTAACAAAGAGGGTTTAAGCATTGAAAAGGGCAAAATCACCTTTACTACGCAGGGCAATCTTGTCAACATTGAGAAACTGGATATTGAGGGCAAATCAGCCGACATAGAGGGCAACGGTTTTATCGCGCTTGAAAATGATATGATCGATATGAATATCAAAGTCAAAACGATCAAAGATTTGGGCAAACTGGCTTCAAATATCCCGCTGGCAGGTTATATTATTTTCGGCGATGATAAGAGTTTAACCTTCAAAGCAAAAATACAGGGTCCGCTAAAAGACCCCAAGGTCACTACCAACACCGCCGGGAAAATAATCCAAACTCCCCTTGGGCTCATCAAGCGAACGATCGAATCGCCCTTTAAACTGATTTACGATCTGTTTGATTAAAGCAGGTAATAATTGGCAAACGCGTCATCGATATCAATCAATCCGCGCTTTTGCAAATCTTTAAGCACTTCGGGATCGCAGTTGACGTCACCGGGCCACTGGCGCAAATAGCCGTCTAACTCATTTTTGTTGGTACCGTCAATGCCGATAAAGGGTTCTTTGATCACATCACGCGTGGCGTCTATGTTGTTGACAATACGCCACAGCAGCATATAGATGCTGTCTAAGTTATTATCTTTTGCATCCACGACGCAGACGATTTTAAGATGCTTTTTAAGCCCCGCGATATCTTTGAAAAACTCCCGTACACTGCGCTTTTTATTCACCGCTACCACTGTGACGGGATTGGCCGTGGCGACCTTATACTGGCGCAGATCGGCTACGTCCCCGTCAATGGTCTGCATCGCTGACAGCAGCTTTTGGTCGCTGATGAGTTCGTATTCACCTTTATCCACCACTTCGCCGGTGCAGTCAAGCCCCAGTTTGCCGCCCTCAAGCGCTTCGGGGCTGGAGTGATCCAGCGCGTCGATCACGCCCTCGCTGATCATGATCTTCTTTGGCTGGATGCGGTTGAGG
>CAYUAC010000039.1:0-6385 GCA_964442515.1 uncultured Campylobacterales bacterium
CTTGTTTGAATGGTGCGATTGGCGGGAGTCGAACCCGCACACCGTAAGGCACAGCGCCCTCAACACTGCGTGTCTACCAATTCCACCACGTTCGCTTTGTGTGTGTTTGTTTAAGAAGTTGTAATTGTACCACAAAAGTTTTAAACTTTGCTAAAAGCTATCCGGTTCCTGCCCGCGGCTTTTGCCTGATACAGCGCGGTATCGGCCTGACACAGCATTTTGTCGATATTTAGGCAGCTTTTGTCATAGGCACAGACCCCGAAGCTGGCGGTAGCGGGGATGCCCTGAGCGGCGGTGGCTTTATTTAACGCCGTTTTTGCCCTGAGCAGTTTGCTTTCTAGTTCCCTGTCGCTTTCAGAGTGCAGCAGCAGGGCAAACTCTTCGCCGCCCAGACGCCCCAGAAGGGCATCCTGGCCCAGAGTGCCCTGCAAAGCGGTGACGGCTGTTTTTAAGACCGTGTCGCCGGTTTGGTGGCCGTAGGTGTCGTTGATGGTTTTAAACTCGTCCAGATCGATCATCACCGCGTAATCAGCTTCTGTCATCTGTGCAAAGCGCTCATTGGCCAGTTCAAAGAAGCGGCGCCTGTTGTAGATGCCGGTCATTGGGTCTTTTGAGGCTAAAAAGCGCAGCTGCTTCAGCGTGGCGCTTAATCTGAGGTGGGTATTAACCCTTGCTTTGAGTTCCACGGCGCTGATTGGTTTTTTCACGTAATCCACGCCGCCGACGTCAAAGCCTTTTTGCAAGCTTTCTTCATCGGTTTTTGCCGTGACGAAGATAACGGGGATATCGGCAAGTTCGGCGTTATCTTTCAACTCCCGGCAAAAGGTGTAGCCGTCGGTTCCGGGCATCATGATATCAAGCAAGATCAGGTCAACCTTTTCACGCTCAAGCACGGCGCGGGCTTCGGCGGCGTCTTTTGCCACCACCGCGTCGCAGTCTTCGCCCAGAATACCCAGGATTATATCGATATTGGTGTTTTCATCATCAACGACTAAGATCGTATCCTGCACCGCTTATCCTTTAAAACATCGTATAGATAACGCTGTTTTTGAATTTCATATGTTCTATCTTACGCTGCAAAAGGATGTGTTCCTGTTTCAGCGACTGGGTCTGGACCCGCAGCTTGTGCAGCTTTTTGCTGGTGTAATAAATCTCGTTTGCCAGATAAATCTTCGGCACGCTCAGCAGCAGTACCAGCACCACCGAGAAAAACACGATCAGAAAGTGGCTGAAATTGATCAGGCTTTTACCGTCCTCGCGCGCCAGATCGGCGACCATCTTTTTTTCAGTCATCACCGAACCTGAAAACCCGCAGCTTCGCGCTGGAACTTCTGGGGTTGGCCCTGCACTCCCGCGCGGTGGCGGTGAGGGGCTTTTTGGTTTGTACCGCGCCCAGGGCGTTGTCGCCCCCGCAGGTGCAGCGCATCGCCTCGGGCGGGCAGACGCAGCCTCTGGACCAGCTTTTGAAGCGCTGCTTGATCAGCCTGTCTTCCAGGGAATGAAACGAGATCATAGCCACGATACACCCTTTTGGTTTCATTTTTTCAAGTTTATCCAAAAGTGTCGTGATTTGTCCAAGCTCATCATTAACTTCTATGCGCAGGGCTTGAAACAGCAGCGTGGCGGGGTTGTGCTTTGTTTTTGGCATGATCTTTTTGGCAAGGGCGGCAAGTTCCGTGGCACTGTGAAAGGGTCTTTGCTGCATAATCGCAGCGGCGAGTTTCCTGTAGGGGCGGATTTCGCCGTAGTCTCTGAGAATGCTTTCCAAAGCCTGCCTGCTGTAGGTATTGAGCACCTTCGCCGCAGTCAGCGGAGCGCTTTGGTCCATGCGCATGTCAAGGCTTTGGCCGTGGAAGCTAAAGCCTCTTTCACGGTTGTCAAGCTGTAGGGAACTGACGCCAAAATCAGCCAGTACCCCCGTGATGGAAGCGCACGAAACCCTGTCGATCACCCCGGCAAAATCCCCGTGATAAAGGGTGAGAAAGTCGTAATGCCCGCGGCAGTACTCTATGGCCTGGGCGTCCCTGTCGATGCCGACGCTTTCTATCCTGTCGCCGTAGGCTTCATGCAGGGCATTGCTGTGGCCGCCGTATCCGGCGGTGCAGTCAACCAGGCAGCCTGGCTTGATCTGCGCAAAGCTTTGCAGTACCTGATCGAGCAAAACGGGGACGTGGATGTCATGCGAAGTCATAGGTTTGTAACTCCTCTGTTGTTTCAGGCTGGGTAAGGGCGTTGAGATAAATATCTAACTTTTTGGCCGGAATGGAATCCATAATGACAACGGGGGAAAGATCAAACTCGCCCGCGATATGGCGGCGCACCTCAAGCAGCCTGTCAAAGGGAAGCCTTGCCCTTAGCAGCTGGGTTGTGGAATAAAAATTGGTCCCGGCTATGATATTAAAATAGCTGATATCACAGATTTTAATCTGGGCTTTGTTGCAGTAGCCAACACCCGTGACCACCTTTTCAACCCTTGTTTTGGCCCGTTTTGGCTCCATGGTGGAATACGGCAGAAAAAAGGAGGCGCGCACCAGGCCGGCTTCGGTGACTTTGGCTTGCAACAGGCGGTAGGTGAGCGTTTTGTTTTTGATGATGTCATAAAAGATGCCTTTGCTCTCCAGACGCAGGCGCTTTTCATACATCTGCGCGCGCCTGCCAAAAGAGCCGGGTTCATTTTTAAAATCCAGACATTCAAAAAGTTCGGTGGCCTGTTTGTTCTGCGCCCGTCTTTGGTCTTTGAGGCCATACAGGCAGCCGCAGTAGTTTTGGCGGTAGAGTTTGGCCTCTTTGGCCACTTTGTTTTGCTGTCCGTTTCTGGAAGCTTTCGTACAATCAAAATCCACAAATTCCACGCCGTGTTTCTTGGCGATTTGGCGGCCGTTTTTGACCAGCTGGGCGTAGGATTTTTTCGGGCTCATCAAAAGCGTGGTGGTGATTTTGTCCATGCCAAGTTCTTTGGCTTTGATCGCGGTTTGTTCAAAGCGGTGCAAAAAGCACACGTCACAGCGCCTGCCCTTTTCGGGTTCGTTTTGCAGCGTTTTGGTGCGTTTGTACCAGTTTTCATAATCATAGGGGCCAATGACAAGGGGGATATGGAGCATATCGCAGCTTCTGGTGACATCCATCAGGCGCAGCCTGTACTCGCTGTAGGGATGGATGTTGGGATTGTAAAAATAGCCCACAAGCTTTTGGCCGCCAAGCCTTTGGGCCACATGCCGGAGGTAATAGTGGCTGTCAACGCTGCAGCAGATGTGGGCTAGCATTGCTTTTCCTTAAAATGAGCGGCCTAAACTAAACTCAAACGTAGAGGTTTCGTCACCTTCTTCGTCATCCAGGGCTTTGGCAAAGATCAGCTGCAAAGGCCCCATGGGCGAAAGCCACTCGATCGCGGCACCCGCGCCTGAGCGATCTATCTGATCAAAACTGTCTTCACCGATCATGCCGTAGTCGTAGAAAAATGCCAGCCGCATATTGGCCGACTCGATCAGCGGAATGCTGGCTTCTACACTGTTTGCGAAGGTGCGTTTGCCCCCGATGCGGTACCCCTGGTCATTGCGCGGAGAAAGCGAATTGGACGCGTACCCCCGTACGTCCCCGACGCCGCCAAGATAAAACTTTTCGTTGATATGCAGGTACCCGCGGTCGTTTATAATCCCGCCGCTTGCTTTGTAGCGAAGTACCATATCATACCCGGTGAGCTCTTTTAAGCCGTAAAAAGCGGCAAAACTGGTGCGGTTTTTGATAAACTCCTCTTTACCCACCGCGCCGGCGTACTCTAAAGAGGTATTGAATTTAATCCCGTTTTTCGGGAAATAATAGTTATCGGTATTGTTAAAGCTTACAGAGGGAATGATGGAACCTTTATCATAGGTTTCATCCTCCAGACCGACGCCCGCATCGTAATCCAGGTCGGTGTCGGTGTATGAAAGCCGCAGGTTTCCTTTCCAGTGGCGGCTGAGGCGCCGGCCGACAAAAACGGAACCGCCTTTGTTGTTCTCTTCATAATCATGAGCGGTATAATCCTGGTCAAATATCGAAAATCCCGTACTGTAGCGGCTGTCCCACACTCTGGGGTTGGTTAAAGAGACGTTGTATGAGTTTCTTTTATCCGATTTTTCAACATCGGCAGAAACATCCAGACCCGAACCGAATATGTTTTTATCCGACACCTGGATATTGTACACCATCCCGTCATAACTGCCGTATCCGATACCAAAAACGAGACTGCCGGTTTGCTGTTCTTTGATGTTGATTTCAAGATCGATCTTGTCTGATGCGACCCTTTTTTCCTTGATCTGCACATCTTTGAAATACCCCGTACGCTTGAGCGCGTTGATGGAATCTTCTTTGTCGGTGATGCTATATAAATCGCCGGGGGCCAGATGGACTTCTCTTCGGATAACCCTGTCGATCGTTTTGGTATTGCCCGAGATGATAACGTCGTTGATATAGACTTTTTGTCCCGGTTCGATCTCATAGGTTACTTCCACGGTGTGGTCATCAGAATTTGGCATAACGCGGGGGCTTGTTCTGGTATAGGCGTATCCCATATCCGCGTAATGGTTTTTCAGCCCCTTCAGGTCGTTTCGCAGTTTTTCTATATCAAAGGTTTCGCCTTCGTTTAACTCGGTCAATTCCCGCAGCGCCTTTTTTTCCTCCAGCGCCCGGGCTTCGGAAAAGTCGACCCTGCTTACGGTGTATTGCTTTCCTTCGTCTATGCGGTACTGCTGTTTGGCGGTGTAGGAACCAAATTCCGCTTCCAGCAGCCCGTCTTGTACGGTGGCATCCAGAAAGCCCGCTTTCATGTACAGGTCTTTGATGCGCTGCTTATCATTTGGCAGTTCGGCAACCTTGACAACCCCGTCGTTTCGGCCCCACATCCAGCCCAGAAAATCTTCCTGTTTGTTTTGCAGCACCTCTTCGATTTCGTCGCTGTCGTAGTATTCATTGCCTACAAAGCGCTGCTGGCGCAGCTTAATCTTTTCCCCCGTGCGCACCTGCACTTCCACACGTACCGAGGAGCCTTCGCGCTCTTGGTCAAATTCGACCACGCTGTCGTAATACCCCTCATACTCCAGCAGCTCCATGATCTGTGAGCGGGCGTCCTGCAGCTTCTGGGCATCTAAAATCGCGCCCTTTTTCAACCCCAGATGTTCCAGAATGCTTTCCTGGTCTCTTTCTTTGTAGCCTGAAAGATTGATATGGGAGATAACGGGTTTTGTACTTAGTTCAAACCGCAGCGTGCCCTCATCGAAAAAAACCTGGATATCTTCAAAATACCCGTATTCATACAACTCTTTAATCGCTTTATCGACTTCAGCGCTTTCGAGCGTATCGCCGGGTTTGATACCGACAGCTTCAGACGCGGTTAGCTCCGACAGGTGTACCAACCCGTCAAACTCCAGTTTTTGAATCGTTTGCGCATGCAGTGAAAAAATAAAAATCGCAAGAATCAGAACTACTCTCATAAACGGCCTTAAATGAATTTTTGGATATATTTACAATAATTAGGGATTATTATACCCAATAGCAAATAAATTCAAAAAGGGAAATGATGCAAATCGGAATAATCGGGCTTGGTTTGATGGGCGGATCGTTTGGCCTGGGTCTTCAAAACAGAGGGTATGAGCTTTTGGGCTATGACGTAAGCCAAAAGAACCGTCAAAGCGCGCTGGAGTTGAATCTGGTCGATGCGGTGGTGGATTTTGAGCGTATCAAGCGCTGTGACGTGATCGTTTTAGCCATTCCCGTAGAAGCCATTATCGCACTGATGGAGAAGTTAAAAGATGTGGATGCTGATACGACCATCATCGACTTTGGCAGTACCAAAGAAGCCATCAGCCGTGCCGTGCCAAAACAGATACGGCCAAACTTCATCGCCGCCCACCCCATGACCGGTACCGAAAAGCACGGGCCAAAAGCCGCCCTGCCCGATCTGTACACGGATAAGATCGTGGTGCTGTGCGATCTGCACCGGTGTGAAATCATGCATAAAAACAGGGCGTTTAAACTGTTTGAACAGTTGCATATGAAGATTGTCACCATGGACGCCGGCGATCACGACCTGCACGCGGCGTTTATTTCGCACATGCCCCACGCTTTGAGCTTTGCTCTGGCAAAAGCCGTACTTGGACAGGAAGATCCCAAGAGTATCCTCACCCTGGCTGCCGGGGGGTTTAAGGATATGAGCCGTCTTGCCAAAAGCAGCCCGCAGATGTGGAGTGATATTTTCAAGCAGAACAAAAAGAATCTGCTTTTTTCGATGGAGTGCCTGGAAAACGAACTTGCCAGATGCAAAATGATGATTGAAAAAGATGATTACGAAGCGATGGATCGCTGGATCAAAGAAGCCAACAAGCTGCACCACATCCTCTAAACGTGCGGC
>CAYUAC010000039.1:6485-10317 GCA_964442515.1 uncultured Campylobacterales bacterium
GAGCAGGCGAATCTTAGCGAATCGCTGAAGCAAAGATCACCCCGTCAATTCCCTTGCTGGCCAGTGTTTCAATCTCATCGATATGGTCGATAACGACCAGCACCTTGCTGTCAAAAAGATAATGCTCCGCGGCTTTTTGTACCGCTTTGGCGCGCTCTTTGTCCACGGTGATATAATCCGCCCCCAGCGCGTTTGCCATCACGCTTTGGGTAAGAGAATCCACCCCGCAGCTGTAGGGCAGCGCGTTTGTATGCAGATAAGCCGCAATCTTGCTGTCAAAGCGTGCCAGGTGCAGAGTCGAACCCGGCTTTGTTTTTTTGGCCCCGCTGATGCTTTGTATGCGGTAATGGGGCGCAAAAGGGATATCTTCGTGGCCTATGATGATCACTAAAAGGGCCTTATGATTACCAAGATGACGATGAAGATTGCCAGAATGGTGGGCACTTCATTGTACATGCGGAAAAATTTGCCGCTTTTGTCGCAGACGCCCCCGGCCAGTTTTTTCCGCAGGCTGTTTAAAGAAAAGTGATACGCGATCAAAAACACTGCCACCGTGATCTTGGCGTGCATCCAGCCCCCTCCCTGCAGCAGGCTTGGCATCATAATAAGCATCAGTATTCCCGTAATCACCGTAGCGATCATCGCCGGGTGGCCTATATACTTATAGAGTTTGTACTCCTGAATTTTGACCACGTCCACAAACCCTTTGTTGTCTTTGTTTTCGCTGTGGTAGACAAACAGGCGGGGCAGATAAAACAGCATCGCCATCCAGCTGAGAAAACTCAGAATATGCAAAACCTTTATCCAAAGATACCATTCCATCATTTAACCTCCCAGGCTTAATTCATTCATTTTTGCTTTTTCATCCAGCATATCATCGAGTATATCAAAGAGTTTGGTACTGGAATCTTCCATCACTTGAAAGTTTTCGATAATATCGTATTCTGATTTGACTACCCCTTCATGGCGCATCAGATCGATATTTTTGCGCACCTGTTCATGCACTTGTATATGCGGGTTTTCAAGCTGTTTGTACGCTTTTGTGTTGCCAAAGCGTTCTTTGCCGTCGGCGTAATACCACTGTCCCAGACGGCACTGGGTATGATCGGTGATTTCACTGTCGGTTTTTTCATTGATGACGGTGGAATACGCGTTGGATTTGAAGATAATATGATCGATTTTCACCAGTGTCGTATAATTAAAATCCTCAAAATGCTCCGCGATCTTGGCGCTTTTGTTGGCATCGTCGTTAAAGGTTTGCAGCGTGGCTTCAAAATCGCTGATCTCTTTGCTGGATTCTTCGGCTATGGTGTTGATCTCTTCGCTGGTTTCCAGTATTCCGCCCGATTCCTGCTGCAGCGTCTGCATGGTGATGCTGATTTCACTGGTGGCTTTCTGCGTCCGCTCGGCCAGTTTCCTCACCTCATCGGCAACCACGGCAAACCCTCTGCCGTGTTCGCCCGCGCGGGCTGCTTCAATGGCGGCATTCAAAGCCAGCAGATTGGTCTGATCGGCAATATCTTTGATCAGGTTGACCACTGAAGTGACCTCTTCGGTACGCTGTGACAGCGATCCGATCGCTTCGGTGCTGCCCGCGATCAGTTCGGCCAGGTGTGAAATGCGCGCGGCCAGATCGTTGGTCACGTTCATGCTTTCGTTGGATTTTTTCGCCGTGGATTCGCTCATCTGCGTAATCTGTTTGATATCTTCAAGGCTTCCGGTAACGGCCTGCTGCACTTTCATCAGGTTGCCCTGGATGCCGCCGCCGGTTTGCTGGAACTTGTGCGACATATGGGATTTAACCCCCGCTTTCTGACCGGCAATCACCCCGTCAACGCCTTTGGCCACAAACCCGGCGCTGGAGTTAAACTTGCCTTTCATCCCGTGGGGATCGATATTTCTGTAGGTATTGCCGTGGCTTGCCTCATACACCGAGGTTTCGGTATCGCGCATAAACGCTTCTATCTGGTCAAGCAGGTCGTTGATATTCCACGCCGTTTTGCCGAGGGGATCATTGGGGTCGATTTGTGTAATCCTGCCCTCCAGATGCCCCTGCGCGGCCTGATTGGTAACTTCTTCCAGTTTCTCTTTGAGGCGTTTGTTGACCATAATCGTTCCGGCTTTGGCGCCAAACATTCCGCCAAAAGCCAGACCAAAAGCCAGCGCCGATCCGCCGAGCCAGTCCAGACCCGTTATCATTATATACGTCCCCACTCCGGCTAACGCGGCGGCGTAGATGAGCGTGCGGGTATTAATCGCCTTTTTGCAGCTGTGCAACATATTCGTCATAACTTACTCCTTTTTGCTCTAACAGCGAATCTAAATAGCGCATACTTTCTTCCATGCCGCCGTTTTTTTCTTTTTGCAGCAGGGTTTCATACAGTTTTTCTATTGTCTCAACGGCTTTTTGCGCGGGTTTGCGCCGTACCGAGTAATACCCCAGCACCTTTCCGTTTGCGTCGGTGGAAGCCGTGACGTTGGCATACACCCAGTAGTGGCCGCCGTCTTTGCACAGGTTGATGACAAAAGCAAAAATCTCTTTTTTTGCTTTCACCCTGTCCCACAGCAGTTTGAAAATAACGCGGGGCATTTTGGGGTGGCGCACGATATTGTGGGCTTTGCCCAGCAGCTCTGCTTCGCTGTACCCGGCCAAATCGATAAAGATACGGTTACAGTAGGTCAGTTTGCCTTTGAGATCGGTTTTTGAGACGATAAAATCGTTTGCGTCCAGTTTTTTTTCCCGGCCTGTGGGCGTGATTGTTTGTTTCATGGTTGTAAAAACTCCTTTTATTGCATACACTCTTTGCTGCAGTAATATTTGCCGTCTTTGATGTAGGCATCTTCTACGGAGGTAAAAACGCCGCATCTGCTGCATTCCACCATATCCTGGGCTCCGCCCTCTTTCTTTTTGCCGCCGATACTTTTCTTTTTAAAAAAGATAAAATATACTGCTAAAAGCGCAGCGGCGGTAAAGAGAATCTTAAGCATCTGTTGCCTTTATAAAAAGATATTTTCGCATATTGTAACTGCTGATGGTATAATCAAGGCTTAATCCCTCAAGTTCGCTTTCAACTTCGCTGCCTTTGTACAAAAGGTAACACGTGCCCGGCCCCGAACGCTCGCGGCTGATTTCGAGCAAAACCTCCACCCTGGCCACCGCCCGCGAAACGATGCAGTCAAATACGCCCTCAATCTCCTGGACCCGCTTTGGTGCCACGGTTACGTTTTGTAATCCCAGCTTTCTGACAGCCGTTTTTAAAAACGATGCCTTTTTGCCCGCAGGTTCGCAAAGAGTAAAGGCAGTGTCCGGGCAGGCCATCGCCAGTATCAGTCCGGGAAACCCCGCTCCGCTGCCGATATCCAAAACCGTGCGCGCATCCTGCAGATAGGCTTTGGGGTGCAGCGAATCGTCGATATTGTCCATCACTTCACGTCTGCTTTTGGCTCCGCTGAGGTTGTGGACTGTGTTCCATCGCAGCAGTAGATCGGCAAACTGTTCGTATCTGTTCACAGCAGGTGCCCCATCTGCTGCTTTTTGGTATCCAGGTAGCAGCGGTTGTGCTTATTGACCTGGGTAATGGCGGGAATTCGCTCGGTGATTTGCACGCAGTTTTGCACGACTTTTATTTTGGCGGGGTTATTGGTGATGAGTTTGACCCTGTCTACACCAAGATCGGCGAAGATGGAACAGATCACTTCATAGGTGCGCTCATCGGCTT
Source organism: uncultured Campylobacterales bacterium (assembly GCA_964442515.1). GTDB lineage: Bacteria > Campylobacterota > Campylobacteria > Campylobacterales > Sulfurovaceae > TCS-49. Next base: position 10,205 of record CAYUAC010000039.1, read on the forward strand.
TGAAACCAAGCTTGTGGTTGGCTTCGATGGTGTTATACCCCCGATCTTGCAGCGCGTACGCGTTGACCTTGTTTAAAAGGCCGATATTGCGCCCCTCCTGACGGTGATAAATC
>CAYUAC010000039.1:10327-16359 GCA_964442515.1 uncultured Campylobacterales bacterium
ATGCCGCCCTCTTTTGCGATCAAATCCAGCGCCAGGTGCAGCTGATTGGCGCAATCGCATTTCAAACTGCCCATCGTATCACCGGTGAGGCATTCGGAATGGATACGCACCAGCGGGTTTTGAAGCTTGGCGAAGTTTTTGCTCATAAGTACCAGATGTTCCTGATTGTTTTGTTTATAGACTTTGATATCAAAATCACCGTGTTTGGTCGGAAGATTCGCCGTCTCTGAGACTTCGATCATTTAAAATAATCCTTATATTTAAAAAATTTTTTAACTTTTGCAGTTTATAATCTTTTTTGTGTTAGAATTAGCTTATTGTCCTGTTATAGAAACCCTTTGAAATTATAGCATAGTGGCACTAACAGCAACGTTTATTTCAGAACAAGGATGGTTGATGGCGTACAGTTTCAGACGAAAACGGCTTCATCCGGTGATGCGCTCACTGGTCAGAGAAACCCGTGTGGATATAGAAGACTTTATCTATCCGCTTTTTATTATCGAAGGCACAAACAGACAAAACCACGTTTCCTCACTGCCGGGGGTCAGCCAGATGAGTATCGATCTGGCGATCAGGGAGTGCCAAGAGCTTAAAGAGCTTGGAATCTATTCGGTTTTGCTTTTTGGCATCCCCGATACAAAAGACAGCGTGGGCAGCGACGCGCTGTGTGAGCACGGGCTTATGGCCCGCGCGGTCAGCCAGATCAAAGCCGCACACCCGGATATGTTTGTCATCACCGATCTGTGCTTTTGCGAATATACCGACCACGGCCACTGCGGGGTCATGGACGCAAAGCTTGAAACGGTCGATAACGATATCACGCTGGACAATCTGCAAACCCAGGCGCTGATACACGCAAAAGCGGGTGTCGATATGATCGCGCCAAGCGGAATGATGGACGGCAGTATCCAAAGCCTGCGAGACGCGCTTGATACCAGCGGATATTCCCACCTGCCCGTTATGGCGTATTCAACCAAGTTTGCCAGCAGTTATTACGGCCCTTTTCGGGACGTGGCCGAATCCGCACCCAGCTACGGAGACCGCAAAAGCTATCAGATGGATCCGGCAAACGCCAGGGAAGCCCTGAGCGAGAGTATCGAGGATGAGTTGCAAGGAGCCGATATCCTGATGGTCAAGCCCGCCCTTGCGTATATGGATGTGATTAAAAACATTAAAGATAACACTTCCCTGCCCCTGGCGGTATACAACGTCAGCGGCGAATACGCGATGCTGCACGCGGCAAAAGCGGCGGGCGTTATCGATTATGAGCAGGTGCTTGCCGAAACGATGCTTGGCTTTAAACGCGCGGGGGCCGACATCATTATCTCTTATCACGCCAAAGATATGGCAAAACTGCTGGGAAAAGAAAAATGAAACATTTTTTAACGCTTAAAGAGTTCAGCAAAGAACAGCTGCTTGAAATCATCGATCTGGCCGTGCATATCAAAGCCCAGACAAAAGCGGGAGACAAGGTGCCTTATCTGGACCGCCAGAGCCTTGCTATGATCTTTGAGAAAAGTTCCACGCGCACCCGGGTAAGCTTTGAGACGGGCATCCATGAACTGGGCGGTACGGGGCTGTTTCTGTCCAGCAAGGATATCCAGCTGGGACGGGGCGAACCGATGAAAGATACCGCGCGCGTGATTACGCGGATGGTGGATATGGTCATGATCCGCACCTTCAGCCAGGAAGGATTGGAAGAGTTTGCCCGGTATTCCAACGTCCCCGTTATCAACGGGTTGACCGATACGTATCATCCGGTGCAGCTGATGGCTGATTATCTGACCATGGTCGAACAGGGTAAGGGCAGCGACCCCAAAGTGGCTTATATCGGTGACGGCAACAATATGACCCACAGCTGGATGCTGCTGGCGGCGATTTTGGGGTTTGATCTGAATATCGCCACGCCAAAGGGGTATGAACCCTGCCGGAAAGTCAAAGAAGAAGCATTGGCACTGGCTGCGCAAAGCGGCGCGAAACTGCATTTTGGCAACGATCCCCGAGCGGCTGCAAACGGCTGTGACGTAATCACTACCGATACGTGGATATCTATGGGTCAGGAAGAGGAAAAGGAGCGGCGCATACGGGATTTTGACGGATTCATGGTCGATTCTGCACTGATGGGGCGGGCAAAGAAAGATGCTATATTTCTGCACTGTCTGCCGGCATACAGGGGCTATGAGGTCAGTGAAGAGGTTTTTGAAGGGCCTCAAAGCGTCGTTTTTGATGAAGCCGAAAACAGGTTACATGCGCAAAAAGCTATCATGGTATGGCTGGATAAAAAAAGGAGTGAATCGTGAAACTTGCCAAGATACCCCTTGTTGCCCTCAGCGCCCTTTTGCTGCAGGCGGCCGACATTGATCCCAAGTTTGCTTCAAGCGACAACTGCAAAGCCTGTCATGCCAGCATCACCCAGGAGTGGGAAACCTCCCTGCACGCCAAATCCCACTACAGCAAGAATGAACTCATCGACAAAACAATCGATTACATGAGTATGCAGACAACGCTGCTGCGCGATCAGATCGTACTGAACTGTTCTAAATGCCACAACCCCAGAATCACCAAGGAAAAGATGGGACTGTCTGAAATGTACTCGCAGGCATACGGCGGCAGCGGAGGCCAGACGCACAAAGAGATTACGTCCAAATACGCAAAAGACGGCGTCAACTGTATCACTTGCCACAACGTCGACAAAATCCATGACAGCGACAACGCAAGATCACGGGGCAAAAAAACGGTGGAGTGGATGCCAAGCGGCATCATGGTAGGCCCCTTTAAAGATGCCAAATCCCCCTACCACAAAACCCAATACCGCTCCTTTTTCAAAGAAACGCCCAACAAACTGTGCAACGTATGCCACAAAACGGGTGAAAGCTACTACGGCCACAAAACCTGCGATACGAATCAGGAATACGCCGCCTCAGGCAGCGGGGAAAGCTGCGTATCGTGCCATATGGGCCAGCCCAAGATGCGCAAGCTGACCGATAACAAACTCAGCAACAAAAAACGCGAAAGCAGAAGCCACCTGTTTGCCGGCGCGCGCAACAGCGATATCGTCAAAGACGCCTTTTCAATGGATGTCACCCAAAGCAGCGGCGAAGTCTTTATCAAGCTGGCAAACAAAGCCGCTCACAAGGTTCCCACCGGATACGGCAACAGGGTGATCAATACCCATATTACTTTTTTAAACGCCCAAGAAGAGGTGATAACTAAAGAAACATACAGTATGCAGGCCCGTTTTGGCGACGGGGAAGGACAGGAGACAATCGCGCAGCTGGCAAAAGAAACCCTCAGCGATACCCGCTTAAAACCGGGTGAAAAACGCACGGTCTCTTTTGATAAACCTCAGGGCGCGACAAAAGCTTTGATTCAGATACAATACCGCCTCATCGGAAAAAAATGGATCGAGGAACTTGGTATCAAAAGCAAAGAGTATACGCAAGGGTATACAATCAAACAAAAAAATATAAAGTTTTAAAGGATCGCGATGGTCGATTTCAAACAGTTCACTAAATTTTCAAAGCCGGGGCCGCGCTATACCAGCTACCCCACGGCCGTGGAATTCAGCCAGGATTTTACCTATGAGACATACCTGAGCAAATTAAACGCTCTTGGCACCGACAACGGGCTTTCTTTGTATATCCACCTGCCCTTTTGCAGGAGTGCGTGCTATTTTTGCGGCTGCAACGTGGTCTACACCTCCAAAAAAAGCAAAATGGACCGCTACCTGCACTACCTGTTTAAAGAGATCAAACTCTTAAGCCGCCAGCTGCCCAGCCAGAAGGTTGTCGAACAGTTTCACTTCGGCGGCGGCACACCCACCTTTTATGACGCCCGGGCGCTGGATGCGATCATGAATGAGGTCAAAAGCTATTTTACCTTCAGCCGCGACGCCGAGATCAGCTGTGAAATCGATCCGCGTTTTTTTGACGAGGAGCAGATGAAAACCTTTGCCAAGCACGGATTTAACCGTCTCAGCTTCGGCGTGCAGGATTTTGATCCCAAAGTCCAGGAAGCGGTTCACAGGATCCAAAGCTTTGAACAAACCAAGCAGATGGTGGATTTAGCCCGCAAGCACGGGATCAACAGTATCAATATCGACCTCATCTACGGCCTGCCCCACCAGAGTTTGGAGAGTTTCAAAAAGACGCTGGTACTGACCAGAGAACTTGACCCCGACCGGCTGGCGGTATTTAACTACGCCCACGTGCCCTGGATGAAAAAAACGATGCGCAAGATGGATGAAACCACCCTGCCAAGTGCGGATGTCAAGCTACAGACACTGCAATACACTATCGAGTTTTTTCAAAACAGCGATTACGCCATGATCGGGATGGACCACTTTGCCAAAAAAGATGATGAACTGTTTCAAAGCCTGCATGAGGGCAAACTGCACAGAAACTTTCAGGGATATACGACCAAAGGCGATACCGACCTGGTCGGACTGGGACTGACCAGTATCGGCGAAGGGCCTGATTACTACGCACAGAATTTCAAACAGATGGATTCGTATGAAAACGCTATCGATAACGATCGCCTGCCCTTTTTTAAAGGGATTGAACTCACACAGGATGATTTGATACGAAAAGCGGTGATCATGCAGCTGATGGCAAATTTCATCATCGATAAACGCCAGATCGAACACCGCTTTGATATCGATTTTGACCGGTATTTTGCCGACGCGCTGCCCAAACTGCGGGAGTTTATCGACGAGGGTTTGGTACACAACGACAAAGACACAATCACCGTCAGCCAAACCGGTATGCTGCTGGTACGCAATATCGCCATGCCTTTTGATGCGTACATGAAAAAATATGAAGGCGGCAAAAAGACTTTTAGCAAAACGGTATGATGTGCTATAATCACGCCAAATATTTACGCTGAAAGTTTTTTAATGGAAAAACAATACGACTTTGCGCCCGTCACCGATGACTGCATCAAATGCGGCAAATGTATCCCGGGCTGTACGATCAACCTTATCAGCAACGATGAAGTCACTTCGCCAAGGGGTTTTTTAGACCTGCTTGGGGCGTACAACAGAGATGAACTGGAACTGGACAACACGGCCAAAGATATCTTTGAAAGCTGTTTTCTGTGTACCCACTGTACCGACGTGTGCCCCAACTCCCTGCCCACCGATACCGTCATCGAGGAGGTCCGGGCCGATATCGCCCAAAAATACGGAATCTCCTGGTATAAAAGAGCGTTTTTCTTCCTGCTTCGCCACCGCTTTGTGATGGATATAGCCAGCAAGCTTGGCTGGGTGGTAAAAACCTGCTTTGTCAAAAAAGAACAAAACGGACTGGCCGCCAGGTTCAGCCTGCCGCTGGTTAAAAAGGGGCGGCTCTTTCCCTCCATGGCAGCCAAAAGCTTTTTAAACTCCTATCCCCAGTCAATAAAGCCAAAAGAAAAGGGCGCGGGCAGGGTTGCTATCTTTATCGGCTGCCTGGCTAATTACAACTACACTAAAACAGGCCATGATCTGGTCAAAATCTTAAAAGCACTGGATAAAGAGATTTTTATTCCCAAAAAACAAAAATGCTGCGGGGCGCCGGCATATTTTACGGGCGATTTTGATACGGTGCTTTATCTCATTAAAAAAAATATTACCTATTTTGAGAGTTTTATCGACGAAGTGGAAGCCATCATCATCCCTGAAGCCACCTGCAGCGCGATGATCACGCATGACTGGGAAGTATTCTTAACAAACAGGGGCGAACATGAACTGGCCGCGCGCGCGGCCAAATTGAAAGAAAAGATCCATATCGCCACAAAATGGCTACATGAACAGCCAAAGCTGCACGAACTGCTTGAGGGCACCGCCGTTGATACGCTTGTAACCTACCACGACCCCTGCCACGCAAAAAAAGTACAAGGCGTATATACACAGCCAAGAGAGCTTTTAAACGCCAGTTACAACATGGTTGAGATGAGCGATCCGGACCGCTGCTGCGGCTTTGGGGGCGTGACGTTTCAAACCCAGAAGTTTCACTTAGCCCGGGCCGCGGGCAAGCCAAAAGCGCAGATGATAG
>CAYUAC010000040.1:0-16343 GCA_964442515.1 uncultured Campylobacterales bacterium
ACATTTTTGGCTATGAACGAAGGATTATCGATAATGTTCTCACTAGTGACGAACGTCGAATCTGTTTTTCAACTCCTGCAAAATCGCCGCTTCCTCGTTGGTAATGACGCTGTTGAAACGCACCGCTTTGTACTGCTGAAACTTTCGGGCCGCTTTTTCCAGCATATCGGGGTCTTTGTGGCCCCGGTTGGTGATATCAAAACCAAAACGCCCTACCGCGCACAGGGATTTATGCTCGGCATCGTTGCTGACCCTGTAAATCTTGTCCGCATTATCTGTAAGCGTGCCGCTGTGTTTGCTTTCGTAAAACAGTTCGCATCCGCTGCTGCAGTGGCTGCATACTGCGGGGATCTTGTTCAACTCCCACGCGTTGGTACTGTATTTAAAATGCGCAGCACTCAGCGCGCCGACGGGACAGACGCTCATGCATTCACCGCACTGGCTGCAATCGTCGCCTGTAAACTCTATCTGCGAACCGTAGCCGCCCAGTTTTATGCCAAGCGATCCGTCGCCGATGATTTCATTGCAGGTGCTGACGCACTTTTCACACATGATACAAAGGCTGGGATCATACTGGATAAAGCCCCAGTCCTCTACGGGTCTGTGCATATCTTTGGTGGCAAATTCCTGAGTATCCACTTGCATTTCAAGGGTTTTGTTCTGCAGGTCACACTCGCCGCTTTTATCGCACACGCCGCATTCTAAGGGGTGGTTGACGTTATACAGCTGCATCAGCTTTTTGCGGTGGGTGTACAGATCATGGGTATCGGTATAGACCTTGATACCCTCCACCGCCGGCGTTGAACAACTCAGCACAAACCCGTCGCTTCCCGCAACTTCCACAACACAAAGGCGGCAGGATTCTATGGGAGAAACCTTGCTCAAATAGCACAGCGTGGGAATATATTCGCCGCTTTTTCTTGCTGCTTCAAGGATCGTGTCGCCTTCGTCTGCTTCAACAAGTCTGTCGTTAATATAAAATTTCACCATATCACACCACCGCCATTGAGATATAATAACAGCGCATACACCTGTTTGCTTCCTGCAGCGCCTGCTGCTGGGTTAAACCGGCTTTGACCTCTTTATCATTGTCGATACGTTCGTCAACGCTTAAAATGCTGCTTTCCTGACGCGGCAGTCCGGCCAGCCAGCCGCTGATCTTTTCTTTCTTGTTATACACCCGCAGTTTGCGCAGATGATCTTCCATAATCTCGTCATCGGTTAAACTGACGCTGCCGTCATAGATATAGCGCGCAATCACAGAAGCCGCTCTTTTGGCCTGACCCACGGCGTTTACGATCGTCATCGGACCGTATTCGCAGTCTCCGGCTGCAAACAGACCCGGACGGCTGGTCATATAATCCACCCCATTAGTCAGCAGCGTATTCCAGCTGGTCAACTCCACATCCCATTCCTGAGGAAGCAGACTCAGATCGGCCTGCTGTGAAACGGCGGGAATCAGATAATCACAGTCAAGGTAGAAATCGGCTCCGTCAATCTTTTGCAGCTTGGGTCTGCCGCCTTCCTGGGGGATCATTTCAAACTTGTTGACCTTCAGCTGATCCAGTTTCCCATCCTCATCTTCGATGATTTTTTCAATGGAGGATAAAAAGATAAACTCAACGCCTTCATCCACCGCTTCGGTATACTCTTCCAGCGTGGTATTGCCGATGATGGTCTTTTCATCACGCCGGTAAAGCATAATCACTTTTTTGGCCCCGGCCCTGACGCTGCAGCGGACCACGTCAAGCGAGGTGAAACCGCCGCCTACGCACACGACCGTTTTGCCGCTTAAGTCCACTTTTTCGCCGATGCCGTATTTGTCATGCAGGTTGATCTGATCCAAAAACTCTATTGCCGGCCAGTATCCGGGCATATCTTCTCTTTCATTTTCGGCCCGGACCTTTTTGGAAAAGCGCGTTCCAAACGACAGCAGCGTCGCGTCATACTGCTCATCCAACTCTTGTAAGCGCTTATCATCGATCTTGTGACTGCCGTGCATCTCAACACTGGGCAGAGAGGATACCAGTTCGATATCTTTATAATATTTATCCCTGGGCATCCGAAATTCGGGTACGCCCACGGCGACTTCGCCGCCAAAGACGGGCAACTCTTCAAACACGTCTACTTTGATCCCCTGCAGGCCCAGATAATACGCCGCTGTCAGTCCCGCGGGACCCGCGCCCACCACGGCGACTTTCTTTCCGTCGTTTCTGGGCTGTTTGGCGGGTTCTGGATGAAACCATTCAAGGCCGTGGTCTGTTTCATAATCAGCTCCAAGCCGCTTAAGTTCCATAATAGAAACCGCTTCGTCCAGGTTTGCTCTTCTGCACTCATCTTCGCACGGATGGGGACAAACTCTTCCGCAGGTATGAGCCAAAGGCATCGTTTGACGGGTCGCGGCCAGCGAATTATCAAAACTGTAATCTTTCACCCCCTCGATATAAGCGGGAATATCCACATGCGCCGGACACGCGTCCATACAGGGCGCGGTCACCTTTGAGATATAGCTGATACCCTCATTGTGGTAATATTTTGAAGCGCGGCCGTTTTCAATAAGCGCGTCAAAATCGCTTCTGTAATGCTCAATCAGATCCAAAATGGGATTGGGAACGGTTTTGCCTATTTCGCATTTGCTCGTTTCCTGCATCGAACGGCTTATTTCGACAATATGGTCGATATCGCTCTGCTCACCCCCGCCCCGGGCGATTTTGTCCAGCATATCATACAGTATTTTGCCGCCCCATCTGCCCGGAGCGCATCTGCCGCAGGCTTCACTGTAACGCTGGTAGGTCGCTGCGTATTCCGTGGCCATTTTAACCACGTCCACGTCTTCATCAAAGATAGCAACCCCGTCCCAGCCTACAAACGCTTTGGAATTTCTGTCTGTTTCATACGTCTGGGGCAGTTTGTACTGCGACTCTTGGCGCTCCTGGCTTGCTTGCCCTCTGTTGTCGATAAACTCATCCCGCCAAGTAGAAAAGATCACCTCTGCCATTACGCTTTCCTTTTAACGACGATTGTCCAATCAACTTCATTGAATTTAATTGAATTAAGCAGTTCATGTCCCTGCTGTTTGACAAGGTCAGCACTCTTTTGCACCGGCGAAAAATCACCGATTTCAAACATAAAGATACTGACTTCTCCGGGAGCTGTGGTATCTATTATTTCAATCATCCTGTCGTAAAAATCATCTTTTAAATGCCGTAGATCATATCGTTGCATATTGCCCCCTATCTGTCTATTTCGCCAAATACGACGTTAAGATTACCCACAACCGTGACAACATCGGCCAGGTAGCATCCGGGCAGCACATCCTGCAGCAGCCCCGTATGGTAAAAACTGGGCGCTCTGACCTTGAGTTTATACGGATACGGTTCCCCGTTGGATTTTATATAAAACCCAAGTTCCCCTTTTGGGGATTCGGTGGGAACGTACACTTCGCCCACGGGCGGACGCATCCCCTGCGTAACCAACACGAAATGCTGCATCAGCGAGTAGTTTTGCGTCATCATCTGCTCTTTTGGAGCCGAGATATATCGCGGCGCGTGTGCCATCAACTGTGAATCGGTATCTTTATACATATCCATCAGCTGCAGTATAATCCGCTTACTCTGGCGCATCTCCTCAAGGTGCAGACGGTAGCGGCCGTAACTGTCGCAGGTATCGGTAACGGGAATATCAAACTCGACCTCGTCATAAAGTTCATACGGCTCCTCTTTTCTCAGGTCGTACTGCACGCCCGATCCGCGTAGCGTAGGACCGGTACAGCCCCAGCTCAGTGCCATATCCTCATCGATCATACCGACGTTTTCAAGCCGCATCTTCCAAATCCTGTTTTGCGTCAAAAGATTTTCATACGTATCGATGTTTTCTTCAAGCGCGTCCATATATTTTTGCATATCCTCAAGCCAGCCTTTTGGCAGATCCAGAGGCACGCCGCCGATGCGCACGGCACTGTGGGTCAGCCTGGACCCGCAGTAATCCTCCATCAGATCCATTGCGTGTTCCCTTTCTCTGAAGCAGTACAGGAACACGCTCATCGCACCCACATCAAGTGCGTGGGTCGCCAGCCAGAACAGGTGGGAGATGAGGCGGTTGAGTTCTAAAAGCATCATCCTGATCACCGAGGCGCGTCTTGGAATCTTGTCATCTATACCGATCAGCTTTTCCACCGCGGCCGAAAAGGCGTAGTTGTTTGCCGTAGCGGCGATATAATCCATCCGGTCGGTAGTGGGCAGAAACTCGTTGTAAATCATATTTTCGCCCATTTTTTCCATCCCTCTGTGCAGGTAACCTACATCCGGATGCGCCTTGGCCACTTTTTCGCCGTCAAGTTCTAAGATCAAACGCATCTGTCCGTGGGCAGAAGGGTGCTGCGGACCGAAGTTGACCACCATGTGGTTGTCATCACGTTCAAAATTGATATTTTCAAAAAACGGTTCTAATCTGTTTGTCTGCTGCATAATCTACCTTCTTTCTACCGTTTTGGAAGTTTTGGGATCGATCTTGTCAATAAGCGGTACGCCGCCCTCTTCCTGATAGCGCACGGGGTTTTCTTTTTCACCGCCGCTGATATCGCTACCGTAGGGAACCTCATGGCCCAGGCGGGCAAAACGCTGCGTATCGTAGCGGTCGATCATAGCACCGTCTCTGATCTCTTCGCCGATGATCTCTCTGGCTTCTTTACCGAATATTTTGTCCACTTCGTACCACTGCGCATACTCGTCGCCCTGAAGCGGATAATCTTTACGCAGCGGATACCCGTGCCAGTCATCGGGCATCAGGATTCGTTTCATATAGGGGTGGCCGCTGATTTTAACACCGTACATGTCATACATTTCACGCTCGCTCCAGTCAGCGCTTCGAAAAAGGGGTTCTACGCTTTGGATCGTCTGGTGCTCTTTCACGCGGCATTTGATACGGACTCTTTTTCGCTCCCGCAGATGCAGCATCTGGTAAAAGACTTCAAACTCGCCGTCTTTGGCCAGATAATCAAGCGCACTGATCTCTGTCATCATTTTATAGCCCAGGTTTTCTTTGAAAAACTTCACAACCTCAAAGTTGTCCTTACTGTCTACGTATAAAACGAAATAATCCAGTTCCACGTAACTGTCTTTGACCCCAAACGTCTGTGCGACACGCTCCAGGTCGTTTGCAAAGCGGCTGTCACTTTTAACCTCATAGCGAGGCGTTCGCGGAGCGACCCAGAAGCGGTCGTTGTAATACGCTTTTTTCTGAACGTCGTTTTTAGGAGTGTATTTTCTCATTATACAACCCTTCTTGCTCTGTTTTTATTCATATCAGCTGATTCGCTGCGGATCTTTTGCTGCAACAGCAACACCGCGTACTGCAGGGTTTCGGGCCGGGGCGCGCAGCCGGGCAGGTAAATATCTACCGGAATCACGCGGTCAACACCCTGAACGGTGGCGTAGGTATTAAACATCCCGCCGGTGTTGGCGCAGCTGCCCATACTGATGACCCATTTGGGATCTGGCATCTGGTCATACAGGCGCCGGATAAACTCGGCGTGCTTTTTTGTCAGCGTACCGGCGACGACGAGTACGTCGCTTTGTCTGGGACTGGCGCGAAAAATCGTACCGAAACGGTCAAAATCGTACCGGGCCGCACCCGTTGCCATCATTTCGATAGCGCAGCACGCCAGCCCGTACGTCATCGGCCAAAGCGAATTGCTTCGTCCCCAGTTGACGATTTTATCCACTGTAGTCAGCGCTACAGGAAGCCCCGCGTTTGAGGCGTAGTTTACTTTATGCTCTGCCATTCCAGCGCTCCTTTTCTCCATTCATATACAAAACCGATCGTCAAAAGCAGCAAGAAAAACATCATTGCAACAAATCCGAACCATCCAAGCTCCGCCACGTTCAATGCCCACGGAAACATAAATATAATCTCCACATCAAACAAAATGAAAAGCAGCGCCAGCATATAAAACTGCGTCGATATCTTGTTTGGCTGTTTATTTGGCCGCGGTCCGCACTCGTAAATCGAGAGTTTGAGTTTTTCGGTGTCGCTTTTTGCCAGCTTCTTGCTCACAAAACGCTGCAGCGCTAGCGTTGCAGGAAATGCGATAAAAGTCAGCAAAAAAAGAAAGAACACACCAAAATACGGATTTGCCATATCCATATGTGTCATAGTTTCCCCTTTTTATGTACATAATCACTAAATCATATCCAAAGCTTTATTAAAGTTGATTGTACAGTAACACAGGTTAAATAAGAATTGGGGAGGTGTTAATTATTGAAACATTTTTGTAAGTGTGTATATAAACGTAACACCTTTCCTCAAGGTGTTACGAATCGTTACCCAAGAAGTCTGCCGACCTGGGTTGCGAGAAAGTCGTTTTGGTGGGCGCTGGCAAAAAGGGACGCGTCAAGCTTGGCCCCGTTGCTGCTGAGATCATTCACCGCCTGCGCGACATCGGTTTCTTTGTTTTGCATCGACGAAGCCAGGTTTTCCATCATCGTCGCCTGCTGATCGTGCCGACTTTCCATGGCGTTCATAGAAGCGCCCACGTCGCTCAACCTGTCATCAAGCATGGACGAAAAGCTTTCGATACTGCCCTGATCACTGATATCAAGCGAACTCGTATCGATCCCTGAAAGCATCTGTTGCCCGTTGTAGCTGGTTTGTTCAATGGTATGATCCATCGATTCTTTAATCCCTCTGGCCTGGGCGTCAAGCATCGATTTCTGATCCGCGTTCAATGCATCGCTGTTTCGCTGCGTACTGAGTTCATTAAGCTGCTGCGAACCCTCTTTGAGCTGCTGCAGACCGCTGTCTTGAATCTGCATCATCGCCGTGGATTCGTTGGCGTTTTGCATCTCCTGTGACGCAGTCAGCATATCCTGCTGCATCTTGTTGTGCTGGATCATGTCCGCGGGCGATTCGTTGTTGACCTCATGCAGCGCGGCAAGCTTGTCAAGTACTTTGTCCACACTGTTTTTATTCTGGTTTATATTTACGTTAAAGCTGTTGGTATCCATACTGTTTACAGTCATTTTAGCCTCCTTTTGCAGGGCTTACTCTCTATAATCGGCAATTTTTAAAAACCGTGTACTTATGCTATAATTCCTACATTAATAGTATTATAAATAAAATTTATTGTCAAGGGATACTTTGTGGGATTAAAAGCAGATACGTGGATCAAAGAGATGTCACTGAAAAAAAAGATGATCGTACCGTTCTGTGACGATCAGGTCGGTACGGGCGTGGTCAGCTACGGTCTGAGCAGCTACGGCTACGATATCAGGGTCAGCAACGAATTCAAAATCTTTACCAACCTCAATTCAACCGTCGTCGACCCCAAGAATTTCAAAAGCGAAAACGTCATCGATTTCAGCGGCGATGAGTGCATCATCCCGCCAAACTCTTTCGCGCTGGCCCGCACCGTGGAGTATTTCAATATGCCAGATGACGTACTGGCCATCTGCCTTGGCAAGAGTACCTACGCCAGATGCGGGATTATTGTCAACGTCACCCCTTTTGAACCCGGATTTTCAGGCCATATCACGATTGAAATCTCTAATACGACGCCGCTTCCGGCAAAAATCTACGCCAACGAAGGCATCGCGCAGGTTTTGTTTTTGCAAGGCGATGAAGCCTGCGGCACCACTTACAAGGATAAAAAAGGCAAATACCAGTCCCAGGAGGGAATCACCCTGCCCAGGATTTTAAAATAATGTTACCAACTTACACGAATACCGCAGATGAAAACGATTGATCTCGTTTTAGGGGGAGGGGGAGCAAGAGGGCCTTTTCATCTGGGGGTTCTTGCCTTTTTAAACGAGCACGGTTTTACCGTCAATGCCGTTGCCGCAAGCTCCATAGGATCGCTCATCGGGGCTTCGTATCTCAGCGGAATCGACCCACACAGGCAATTGGAAATCTTTTGCGACAGGCGGATGAAAAAGCTATTTCAATTCACCCCTTTTCAAGGCAGCCTGTTTCAAATCGATACACAAAATCCCTTTGTCACAAACCTGCTGCCCCATGATGATTTCGCCTCTTTGCAGGCACCGCTGCATCTGTGTACCCTCAACGTAAACAAAGCCCGCCGCCATATCTTTCAAAGCGGGTCTTTGCTGCCCGCAATCCTTGCGTCTAGCGCAATGCCGGGCCTCTTTGTGGCCCAAAAGATTGCGGGGGAATACTTTGCCGACGGCGGATTGATCGATAATCTGCCCGCCGACGTGTTTGCCCAAAGCCCCCATCAAACGGTCGTCGTTGATCTCAATCCCAAATTTCCCGGCTACAAACCCGGCGGAATCGTCAAAAGCTTTTTCAAAACATGGTATCAGGCATGGAGTTACAGCAGCAAACAAAGCGTGCAACGAAGCGATTGCATCATCACAAGCGACAAACTGCTTGAACACAGGGTTTGGACCCTGGATAGCAAAGGATTTGAAGCACTGTTTGATCTTGGGTACGAAAGTGCGGCCAAAACGCTAACTGCTTAGCTGGGTCTTTTCCTCGCTTTGAATCAGCCACACAAATACTTCAGCCACGGCTTCAAAAAGCTGCGGTGGGATTTCGTTGCCGATATCCACATTCAGCAGCGAATCGGCCAGGGCTTTGTTTTGAAAGACGCTGACATCGTACATTTTGGCTTTTTCCACGATCTTTTCGGCAACCGCGCCGCTGCCTTTGGCGGTGACGTGGGGGGCCTGCCCGCTGTATTGTAACGCGGCGGCTTTAGCAAAGCTTGGATTTGAGTTTTTCCTCACTGATCACCTCCGCGTCGTATTTGACTATCAGCCGGCCTTCTGTCTGGTTGGTATACGCTTCAATCACTCCCTCTATTGCGTCATACCCGCCGCTTTTTCGCACATGATCACTGTTGATTGAGAGTATCTTATGCGATTTGGGATTGTGCATCGAAACGGTCACCGCAAGCCAGAGCAGCGAAAGCAGCCCCAGTATCCAAACCAGCACGGAAAAGTCATAGAGCTTCAGCACAAGACCGCCTCCGATGCCGCCCACAAAGGTTCCAAGGTAGGCAAAAGAGTTGGCCAGGCCCAAAGCCGCCCCTCTTTGATTGACTCTGGCGTACTTGCTTGTCAACGACTGCATCAGGGGTTCAAACATATTAAAAGCGATAAAAAACAGTGCAACGGCCAACACAAAAACAAGCTGACTGTCAACAAGCATCAGCATAAACGAAAGGGCAAACAGGATGATAGAGAGGATAAAAATCTCTTTGTACCGCCCCTTTTTCTCACCCGTGACCGCTCCAAGGCCCATAGCCAGCAAACCAAGCACCATCGCCGGCAGATACGCTTTGTACAGATCCTGGCTTGCCCAGCCAAAACGGGCCGCAAGCTCGATGGGAATCACCAAAAACGCCACGGTCATATACCCTTTTTGCAGAAAATGGGTCATATTCATCTTCATCAGCGCTTTGTTTTTAACCACGCTTCCCATCCCCTGCGAACCGTATTCATGGCTGATACTGTCTGCGGGACGTACCCTGGTATACAGCACCGCGATAGCGCCAAGGGCTAAAAGTGCCGTCAGCCAAAACAGCTTATCAACGCCGTAATGCCCGCCGATAAGAGGTCCAAGCAGCATCGCAAGCGCGAAACTCAGCGCGATACTGCCGCCCATCACGGCCATGGCACGCGCCCGTTTGTCTTCGGGAATGCTATCGCTGATCATCGCCGTAACAACCGCACCGATAGCCCCGGCCCCCTGCAAAAAGCGGCCAAAAAGCAGCCAGTAGATATCATCCGCAAGCGCGCACACCACCGACCCCGCGGCAAAGATCAAAAGCCCGGTTAAAAGCGTTTTTTTGCGCCCGATTCTGTCGCTGAGAATCCCAAAGGGCAGCACAAACAGCATCTGCGTCAGCGCGTAGCCACCGATTGCGGCCCCGGCTAAGACTTCATCAGCGCCCGGCAGGGCCAGCGCATACGCCGACAGTACGGGCATCACGATAAACAGCCCCAAAAACCGCATCGCCAAAATAGAGCTTAAGGGCAGCACTTTTTGTATCATCTGCACATCCCTGGCATTATTTCAACATCTTCATCTTCAAATACACGACCCCGGCCGCCAGTACCGCAAAAGCGGCATATACGTTCCAATCTTCCATCTATTTTTCCTCATCCAGTTTTTCCAGGCGCTCCAATATAGCATCAAGCCGCCGTTCAAGACGAAAAACCTCGTCACTTTTTTTCAAATACGCCGTCAGCAGTTTTCGCAGATCGTTATCCCTGTCAAATGCTACGCCGTTGATACTTAAATCCTGTCGTACGTACTGGGCGAGATCTTCTGACAGATCAACCCGAAAACGTATTCCCTTAAATGTTACCGCCAAATCTTTTGCCATCTGTTTACTTTCCTAAAATCTCTTCGACTTTTTTCACGATCTCTTCTGCTTCTATCTCTTTTTGCAGCAACTCTTCTTCCAGCTTTGCCACCCTGTTTTGCAGATTTTCATTCTGTGCTTTGAGCGTCGTATTTTCGTTTTGGATTGTTTTGTTAAGCTCTTTGAGTTCCTCGTAATTTCTGCTTAAAAGCGAAACTTTTTCATCCAGTTTTTCAAGTATACCCAGTTTATTGCCTTCTACACTCATTGTTGCAGTCATTCTTGATCCTTTTATCTACAGGGCGCGTTGATACATTTGTGTAATTCTATCAAAATTTGTTTTATCATAAACAATTTAGTATAATAACCCAACAAACTTTGATCCCAACTGACAAAAGAGACCCATGGTTACCAAACAAGAGATCGAAAGCTACCTCAAAAAAGTCCCCGCTCTGCCCTCAGTCGTGCGCGAATGCCTCCATCACCTGCAGAATGGAGAATTGGACAAAGCCGCCGTAGCGGCCAAGGGCGATCAGAAACTGGTTTATTTCTTAAAAACCGTCGTCAACAGCGCAGCCTACAGTTTCCGTTCGCAGATGAATGATGAAAAGCAGATTTTTTCCGCGCTTGGTTCGCACAAGGCTAAACAGCTGCTGTATGCGTATATGGTCGATTCCACCGCCCCCAAGGAGTGGAACTTTTTTGCACTTGGTCCCAGTGACTTCAAAACGCTTCAGATGACCGTGATCAAAGACTTTAACACGATCCTTCGCCATTACGGCCACGAAAACAGCGAATACCAGTCGGTCTCATCCATAATATGCGCGACCATTGTCGTAGCCGACATGATCTTTGGCGACCACAAAGAGGATGTCGATATCGTACTGCAGTCTCAGGATATTTCGCTGGATGAGCTGCTGCACCGCATCAGCGGCTATACCTTTGCCTCGCTGGTAACCTACATCGCCAAACTGTGGGAGGTCAGCGAAGATGCGCAGCAACTGCTGGTGCTGAGCTTTGGCAACAAAGAGTGCAGTTTACAGGTATGCGATATTGCCAGGTTGATGCACCTGCGCCTGTTTAAAACCCTCAGCAAACCCGTCTTTATCAAAGCCGGACTCAATGATTTTTTAGAGTTGAAGATGGATTTTATCCAGGATGTGCTGCAAACCCACGAAAAGGTTTTTGATGAAACCGACGATTAAGAAACAGACAGTCGCGATATTTACGCCCCAGGGCTTTATCGACGGGCAGAACGCGGGATCGTTTATTACGCTGCAGGATATCCAGTTTGTGGAGAGTAAAAAGTTTGAAATGGTGCTGATCTCTTTTAAAAAAGTGGTCAGTTTCAATAAAAACGGGATCGCGTTTTTTGACAAAGTCCTGCGCCAGTTTCACAAAAACATCAAATGCGAAATCGGCATCTGTGAACTTACCGGCAGCCATTACGACCAGATCAAGTACTTTTTCAACGACAGCGTACCTTTTTCGCTTTTTGACACGCTGGACCACGCTATGCTTTTTCGCCAGGAGGGAACGGCAAAAACAAACAACAACAGCGTACTGATATACAAAAGCGATTCCTCCCAGCGGAGCATGATCGCGATCGAACTGTTTGACAGGGGATACAACCCCGTCGTGGCCCAGACGTATAACGATTACCTCAAACTCAAAGAGAAAAAGGACAATTACGTCGCCGTTTTGGACAAAATCCACTTTGGGCTCAGTACCAATATGATCGCGGCCCAGAAAGTGGGCAACAGCGTTATTTACTATCTCAAAGATTACCTTGATGGGGACATCCTGGAACAGTTTGACCTTACTTACCACCGAAACTGCCTCAAAATCGGGTTTAAAGCGTTTATGTTCAACTCTTCGCGCGTGGCGTCTTTTAATATCCACGCGTCTAATTTCTTTTTCAAACTCTCTGCCGAGGGAGCCGAATACGGCGCCGTCTTTGCCTTTGTGGGACTGAATATGGATAAAATCCCCGATAACTTTATAAAAGAGCTTGAAGACGCGGGGTATCTGTTTTTTGACAGCGAGGAAGACTTTTTTGCCAGCGATGAAGTCAAAGAAGCCCAGGCCGAGGGAATGAGCGGCAGCGCAGGCAATAAAAAGCTTTCAAAAAAGCTGGTTGCCCATATCTCCGAATTCACCCAGGCCACCATCCATACCATCGAAGTGATGACAAGCACCGTGCCAAAACGCAAAGATATGAAGATTCAGCCGCTGAGCGTGCCTGATGACAGTAAAGAGTACTTGGCAAGCTCGATCGCCATTTACGGCCAGATTGAGGGAATGATTACGCTGATCATGGAGCGCTCGCTGGCAAAAAAAGCGTGCGAACTGCTGCTTGGGGATGTTTCCAGCGAAGAGTTGCTGCTTGATGGCTTAAGCGAAGTAGTCAACGTGATCACGGGCAAGTCAAAATCGATGCTTGGGGATAAAGATATTTCGATCAATATCACCATCCCGCGAAACTTTGAAAGCTTAGAAGATTTACAAAACATGCTAGCAGATAAAAAGGGAGTGCAGATCGATTTTACGTTTGAAGAGCAACCCTTTACCTTTTTTCTCAGCAGTTAACCAAGGAGTTTTATGTATGTAGCACCCAGTATTTTATCGGCTGATTTCGGACGGCTGCACGAAGAGATAGACGCCATCTGCAAAGCCGGGGCCGATTATATCCACGTTGATGTCATGGACGGACACTTCGTGCCCAACATGACCATCGGACCCGTAGTCGTCCAGGCTGCGGCCAAAGCCGCTACCAAACCGCTGGATATCCACCTGATGGTAGAAAACAATTCGTTTTTTGTAGACCTTTTCGCGCCGCTGAATCCTGAATTCATCTCTTTTCATATCGAAGAGGAAAAACACCCCCACCGCCTGATCCAAAAGATCAGATCCCTTGGTATCCGTCCCGCGATTACGCTTAACCCCCATACTCCCGTCAGTGCCTTGGAGTACCTGCTGCCTGATCTGGATATGGTGCTTTTAATGAGTGTCAATCCGGGCTTTGGCGGACAAAAATTTATCGATTCGGCCGTGGAGAAAGTCAAAGCGTTAAAGACACTGATCAATCAAAAAAACCCCGACTGCCTCATAGAAATAGACGGCGGTGTCAGTGACGGCAATATCGGCATTTTAAAAGAAGCGGGCGTAGATATCGCCGTAGCGGGCAGCTACGTGTTCAAAAACGATTATGCCAAAGCGATTGCTTCTTTGAAAGCTTAAGATTGTATGAAAGTAAAAATCTGCGGCTTGACCAACCTTGAAGACGCGCTCTTTGCCGCAAATGCGGGTGCCGACGCGCTCGGGTTTGTTTTTTACGAAAAATCCCCCCGCTTCGTCCCCCCGGAAACGGTGGCCAAAATCACGGCAGCCTTGCCTCCCTTTATCACGACGGCGGGACTTTTTGTCAACGAAAGCGCCGGGCATATCGACGCGGTATGCACCTCGTGCAAACTGGACCGGGCACAGATTCACTTTGATGTGGACGCGGCGTTTTTTTCGGCGCTGCAAACCCCTACACTCCCCGTAATCCGGGCCAAAACCAAAGAGGATCTGCAGCGTTTTGAAAACAGCTACGCTATTATCGACAGTTTCAGCCGCGTCTACGGCGGCAGCGGCAAACGGTTGAACCTTGAATGGTTTGAAGGCCGCGACAACTCCAAAACGATCCTGGCCGGGGGACTTACCCCGGACAATATCAGCCAGATTCAGGGCTTTGGATTTTACGGGGTCGATGTCAGCAGCGGCGTGGAAGCAAGCAGGGGCAAAAAAGATTTTGCCAAAATCCAAAAGTTTATAACCGATGCAAAAAAGTGCTGAAGTCCTGAGCGCTGCCCTGCACAAAGGCGGCATCAGCGAAGAAAAATTCAACGCCATCGTCAAAAAGCACAGCTTCGTGCAAGAAAGCAGCGATACGATCTACCTGCTGCTGCAGGCGGCGGGATTTCCCATCATCCATGATGAAGGAGCCAAGCGCTACGAATTGGCGACAAAGACGATGCCCATTGATAAAGCGCGCTTTTGTATCGTGGATTTAGAAACCAACGGCGGCAAACCCGACCGTTCACAGATTATAGAGATCGGCGCGGTAATGGTGGAGGAAGGCAAGATCACCGATACCTTTGAAAGTCTGGTCCATTGCAGCTATCTGCCCAAATTCGTCACCAAGATCACCGGAATCGATATGGACAGCCTCAAAAGCGCCCCGAAATTAAAAAAAGTTCTGTCTGAATTCAAGCAGTTTTTGGGAGATGCGGTATTTGTGGCCCACAACGTGGATTTTGATTATAAATTTCTGTCAAAATCCTTCAAACGCTTCGGACTGGGCGAAATCGCCAACCGCAAGGTCTGCACCATCGACCTGGCCAGAAAAACGATCCCCAGCAAAAAATACGGTCTCAGCTACCTTAATGAAACGCTGCACCTGCAAAATGATGCCAGACACCGGGCTTTGGGCGATGCCAAGGCCACGGCCAGACTGCTTGCGATTATCATACAGAAACTGCCAGAAGAGGTACAGACGGTTGAAGACCTCATCGAATTTGCCAAACACGGCAAGAAGGTTTATACCACTTGAACATGCCAGGGTTCATAACGGACCCCGTCGCTGTTGCCCCGGCGGTAACGGATATCGATATAGTTTAATTTTACCAGACGTTTAAACTCATCGGTTTTGGCAAAACGTTCGGTGAAGTTGGCCCAGCCGTACCCGACCTTGCCCACGTCAAAATCCCCGCAGCTGTGATAAGAATACCCCGGAGGCGCCAGCGAGTACGAAGCCCTTTGCAGATCATATCCGCTTCGGCGGACGCTGTTTATAAAAAGGCTCAACTGCTTGGTGACGCTTCGCACGCCTGAAGTCAGCGTAATCGTATCGCCGATATCGTTCTTGATCTGTTTGTAGGTGGCAACAAAATCTTTATACAGATAGTGCCCGGTTGCGGGAATTTTGGCTACATCGTTTTCAAAAACGGGCTGGGTCAGTTGATTGCAGGTACGAAGCCCGTAAAACCCAAACTCTCTGGCGTCTTTGTAAAAAATCTGTTCAATAAAATCCATCTCCTCAGGGCGAAATGCCCCGACGGCGGGATACGCTTTGGCCACGGAAAGCGCCCGGTCAAAAGAGATAATATTAAAATTACCGTATCCCACGACATCCCGGACACGCTTAAGCCTGTCGTCAATACTGTCTACAAGGGCGCTGAAGCGGTCCTGCTCGCGCGCGGCAGACAGATGCAGGGGAAGAAACAATGCGAAAGCGCTGCTGGTTTGGATAAATCTTCTTCTATTCATACTCTTTTTAACCGATTATTAGATTTTCTTTTGCTTATTTTATCCAAAATACGGAAAAAAAAGATTTAACCCCAAAGTGATTTCTGCTTTGTTAAATTTCTGTTTATGTTATAATGACTTCAAATCCAACCAATAAGAGGAGTATCAATGGATAACAAACCATCACACGCGATGTTGAAACCGGTCTTTATCCCATCGGTCATTTTCATTGCGGTCTTAGTCCTTTTTACTATCGCTTCTCCAGATTTTGCGGGAGAAGCGTTTAACGGTATCAAAGGCTTTATCGCGGACAAGTTCGGCTGGCTGTACATGCTCAGTGTGTCTGTATTTACCGTTTTTGTGTTGTTTTTAGCGATCTCACGCTATGGCAAATTCAAACTCGGACCCGATCAGTCCAAACCTTCTTATTCGTATATTTCATGGTTTGCGATGCTGTTTTCGGCAGGTATGGGTATCGGGCTGATGTTTTTCGGCGTCGCCGAACCGGTCATGCACTATACCTCTCCCCCGACAGGGGATGCTGAAACGGTTGCAGCGGCCAAGCTTGCGATGAATACCACTTTCTTTCACTGGGGTCTGCACGCATGGGCGATCTATGCCGTCATCGGTATGGTTCTGGCGTACTTTTCGTTCCGCCACGGCCTGCCTCTTACGATCCGCTCATCGCTCTATCCGCTTATCGGCAACCGCATCTACGGCGGTATCG
>CAYUAC010000041.1:0-16271 GCA_964442515.1 uncultured Campylobacterales bacterium
ATCTTTTTTCTTAATTCTTTTGTATCTTTAATAAAAAAATCGGGTTCTTCTATTTTTTGGATATATTTCATTCCATTAACTCCATATCAAAAGCTAAACCTTGAAAAAATGCACTATTGGGGCTTTCATATTCTAAGATTTTATTTTTAAGCTTTTTTGCTTCTTCGCTATCTTCTTTTCCATTCATGCATAACCCCCTGTATTCTTCATGCTTTTCTTCTAAGGATTTTGGGATATAATCAGCACCCATTATTGTTTTTATAATGGTGTTTAAATCTCTATCTAAAGGTGCATGATTTAAAGATTTTGTAATTATTTTATGTTCTTCTTCATATAGTATTTTGATATATTTGTGAGGAGTGTTTGCAATTATATTTGGCGAATGGGTAGCAATAATTACTTGACAATTATTCCTAATTGCAAAGTTATAGTAAATTTTGAATATCATATTTTGCCAGCTTGGATGTAGAGATATTTCTGGTTCATCTATAAGTACAATTTTATTTTTTATGTTATTCATATACAGGTATAATATTTTTGTAAAGATGGTCTTTTGCCCTGTTGATAAATCATCCAAAGAAAATATGTCATTCCATTTATTTGAGAACTTAATGGTATCACCATTCTCTAGGGAGTGAAAATCTATATCGAAATTTGTCAAATCTTCAAAAATTTTTTTAATATTTTCTGAAATATCTTTATATGCATATTCAACAGATTCTCTTTCGTCCCAAACTAATTTATTTAGGTGTGCTTTTAGAGATTGATCAATGTTATCAAGATTTTTATGGGTATTTGTTGGTAAGTATTCAATTATACTTGACTGATATTCTGTTTCAATTGATTTAGTTTCATTTAACAATGTTTGATAGCTAATCGACTCAATTGAGTTTTCAGAAAAATTTTTTATCTTTATATAACTTTTATTCATGGTTGTTTTGTTTAATGTTATAAAATTATAAATATATTCCAATAAAGTTGTTTTCCCCGATCCATTAGTACCTGCAACGATACAAATTGGCAATATGTTTTCATCATCTAAAAAACTTATATTAAAATCTTTAAACATTTTAAACTTTTCTATATAAATTTTTGATATTTTATAGCCTTTATCATTGTCTATATTTGGATTTAATAATCTATGCCAATTATCTATATATTTAAAAGTTACACTTGATTGTGTTATTGACTTTTGTAGTGTACCTCTAGGTTGGGGAAAATTGTCTAGTTTACGATTTGATGCATAATCCAACACTCTAACTTTTCTTCTATACCTAAACCAATCAAGCAAATTTTTATCATTTTTCCCAATATCTTTTAAATTATCATCAATCTGAACTAATGCTATTGGTCTAGCCCCACATTTTATTAAAACAATATCATCAATTTTTAATTCCTTGATAAATTGATCAATTTGAGATCCACTCCCTGACCAATAGTCACCAATACCAATTAAGCTTTTTTCTTTCAATAATTCTACTTCTCTGCCCCAATCTTTATCATTAGGATGTAACTGCATATGCCAATAAGTCATTTTTTAACCCTCTTTTTTTAGAAAAAATAAATTTTTGGATAATACACCGATTAAAAAACTATCCATATGTTTTGAAAGTTTGTCTTCATTTTTATATGCCATTATGAGGCTCATGGCATTATTGAATTTCAAATAATTTAAATTAATTTTATGTTTATATTTAAAGAATGTAAATTCTATATCCTGCTTTAGTTTCTTTGCATTATTTGCTCTTAAAAACGGCTCCAGCATATCTGCCGTTTTTTCATGTGCTTCACTTTGGCTCAACAGATATTTGACTACCTGCCCACATAGATAAAAAAACTCTTCATTCGTTAATCTGTCATAATGAGAGGTTTCAAGTCTGTGTATAATATTTTTCTGCATCATCTTTATATCCATCGGTTTTTCTCCCTTATTAGATTTGTAGTAGTGGTTTTGGAGCGAAAGCTTCAAGTTCAAACTTTTTTTTGCTCCCAGCTCTCTGTTGTGTCTTAAATGTTCAAGAACAAAATTTATTCCTTGTTTTATCGCAATGTTGTAGAATGCTTTGTCGTCATACTTTTTAAAGTAGTTTATCATTGCATCCCGTGTAAGATAAATGAGATTTGCAAACTTTTTATCCAGTTTATTATACACATCACCGTAGTAATTTGAGATTAGTTGCTGGTTATAAAATACTTGATCTACAATTTGCTCTAATTCCGGTAGTGAATCTATTGTATCGTCTTCAATAATACTTTTATTTTCGAAAGCCTGTAGGTGATTTTTATAATAGATAGAATCATCAAGTTTGTTTACTGTAATAGGCAGGTAGTCATATTCCTTAATTAAATCCTTTTCTTTAAAATCGCGATTGATAAAAAACTGCTTGCCATTTGGATACTTGTCCTGGTAAGATTGATATTTGAGCCAGTCAAAAAACTTTTTTGCAAGTAAAGCTTCCTGATCTTTTATCATATAAGGTGCTACTGGTTTATCGTTGAATACTGTTCTCGTTTGATGCTCAAGAAAAGGTTTTTTCCCATTTAATCCCATGTTTGAATCACAAAGTCCAAATACATCTTCCCCCGATTTTTTACTATAACTTATATCATTAAATATTTTTATGGAGTAGTAGATATTACTTTCATCTTTATATTTTTCAATTGGAGCATCAAAAAATATTTTTATGTAATTGGATACGCTATAGTGTTGAGCTATATCAACAAATTTAAAAATATTGTCTTGAATAAATTTACAATTGTGCAAAATCTCTGTTCTTCTTGCTTGATCTTCAAAAGTTTCTTGATAATTTTGTAAAATCTCTTTTTCTTCTTTTTTTGTAAATTTTGAATAGTCAATAAATGCTTCAAAATGTTTTTTAATTACATCAAAATCTAAAAGCTTTTTTGCATCTTTACTTATAAAACTTTCTAATTTCACAAAAAAAGAAAGATAGTTGACGTTGTGAATCTTTTTATCAAAAAAAGATTTATTGGAATTAAGATAGGAGCTATAGTAGTCTTTTTGAGCCAATTCAGAGTACACTTCCGGTCGTCTATTACCCTCTAAGTCTTTTAATGAGAGTTCTTTGTCTTCAATTTGTTTTTCGTATTTATAAGTAAAATATTCGATTTTTTCATCTGGGTGAATTAAAACATATAAACCATCTTTTAACCGATAATTATCTAAAATGAGTTTATCGCCCTTTTGTTTGTACTTTTTATTAAACTCTTCCAAAAGATCATAAATCATTGCAACCCTTTCCCCAAACAAAACCCGCTTCCAAATGAGTTCTTCTCCCCGAGTCCGCACGCCAAAGCCGTAAACGCCAGCTTTTGACTGGTCTCATCCTCATTTGGCACTATCTTGAATTTGTTGCCAAAAAAGCGTACCGTTTTTCCATCCTTGTGTGTGGTAATGGTTTGGGGTGTTTTGTTTTTGATCTCCAGCAGTTGGATGAAGTTGCCAGGTGTAGTGATGGAGGTGTCAAAAAAATCCTGGTATTTTTTGCACAGATTGTCATGCAGCCGTCGTTGGAGCTTCATGATATCGCCGTCTTCTTTGAGCGTCCAGTAGCGTTTGTTTTGGGTGGTTACGATTACGGGCGTGGCGCTGTAGAGTTCGGTGATAAAAAACTGCTTCACGCGCCTGGCTTTTGTTTGCAGGACTTGAAAGAGCGGATTGTCGATATTTTCCCGCAGGCTTTGTCCCAGCGTCTCGATCAGCTTTGCATCCAGCGAGCGGATCGTAAACTCATACGTGTTGCCCGCTTTGTACGTTTTATCCTTTTCCAGAGGCAATAACCCGCCAAAGACGTAGTATTTAAAGCCTCTGGCTTCGTGCAGCTGTTTGTAGCCGCTTCGCGCAAGCGTAAAGTTGATATATTTCGCGATCGCTTCAAAGCTTTGTTTGAAATCGATATCTTGTTTTAAATATGCCGTGCATTTGAGTTCAAGGTAGTTCATTGCATTCCTTTAGAGGTGGCCTTTAAAAAGTCCTGCGATTATGCTACCATTTTTAGACTAAAAAGACAAATATATTCTTTCAGTTATTTTTCATAATCAACCACTTTCGTATACTCGCTTATAGCTTTGACAAACTCGATCACTTCCAGATGGTCGGGGTGGGCGGCGTACGATTTGAGATCTTTGCTGTTTGCAAACTCCGTTATCAGCGACACGTCGCACGCCCGATCGCTGCCGTTAAAATCGATACCGACTTCAAGCTTTTGGATCTGGGGTATCTTTGCGGGCATCGCTTCAAGCATCCGCTTAAGCACGGGCGCGTCTTTATCCCTGTCTTTGAGTTTAAAAAATACGATATGGACGATCATTAATCTTCTCCTTGCAGTGTAATAATAAAGTGTTTGGGCTCAGCCACAAAATCGATTCCGCCGCCGTGGGCTGCCGCGATCTGCTGTGAGAGTACCAGCCCCAGGCCGTTGCCTTTGGTTTTGGTGGTATTAAACGCGACAAAAAGTTTCTCGGGGTTTTCAATAGCCACGCCGCTGTCATAGACCCTGAAGCAGTTGTCATCCAGGCAGATTCTGATTTGGCCCTCTTCCCTGTCGTCGTCTTCTTCGATAGCATCAATAGCGTTAAAGATAAAGTTTTGCAGCATCAAAGACAGCAGATTGAAATCCGCGTGCAGACTGTCCTGGTCAAATTCGTAGGCAAATTCGATCTGCTTTTCATAGCTGTAGTAATACACCGCCGTTTGCAGTTCGTTTTGCAGTTTGTCGGTGGCAAAGGTGCTTTTTTTGGCGTGGACGCCCTTGGAATACAGCAGCGTGGATTTGACGATGCGTTCAACCCGCATGAGCGATTTTTTCATCTCTTCTAAAAGCGGGGTGGAGGTTTTTGGCGCCTGCTTAAACAGCGTGGGCAGCAAAAGCGAGATCGAACCGATGGGGTTTCTGATCTCATGGGCCAGGTGGGCTGCCATCTGCCCCATAAACGCCAGGCGGTCTTTTCTTTTGTGGCTGGTGATATCGGTGGCGCTGATGATCATCTTTTCGCTGTGGCTTTTCTTATTGATAAGGTAGTAGCGCTCATTGACATAGAGTTCGTCCCCGTCGCTGCTGTTGATAAACGCATCCAGATGGGCTTTAAGCTCTGTTGCCTCACTGTTTTGCAAAAACACTTCCCCCTGCGGAGTCAGTACCCACAATGCGTTTGGCAGTACCTCTATGATCTGTTTGATCAACCCTTCCAGCGATTCGTAGGAACTTTTGAGGCTTTTGTATTCGTTTTCGACGCTGTAGGTCTGTTCGATCAGACTCTCAAGCGACTGCATCACGACGGCGCGGTCCTTGTCGTTGAGATTGTCCATCAATTCTTTGTCAATCACGTCACTGCCTTTTGGCTAAGGTTTTAAAACTGTCCATATCATATAAGATAACACTGTCTTTCATACTTTCCAGTTCCTTGCTGAAGCCGCTTTTAGACGCCAGCAGGTAGATATCAGGCTGCAGGTTTGACTGTTCGCATTTTTTTTGCAGTTTGGTCAGTTCGTTTTTGCATACTCGGCGGTCTTTGTATTTGCATTCGCCCACGATGAGTGTATCATCTTCGGTCACTGCGTAAAGATCGTATTCATTGTCTCTGTCCCAGTAGGTACCGCTTTCAAGCAAATCATATTCACCTGCCAGCTTTTGGGTGGTCAACTGCTCAAAGGGGTAGCCGAAGAATTTATCGATATTTTTTGAAAATTCCGCAAAAAGCTCTTTGGTCGATCCGGCTTTGATATTTTCTCGCTGATGGAGCACAAAGCGGAAAAAGAAGCGGTAAAAGGGTTTGACAAAGCGTATCTTTGGCTGGATGACATAGCCTCGAAGTTCTTTTTTCAGCTTTTGGCCGGGCTTTTTCTCAGGCAGCGGTTCGCGCGAGGGTTCCAGATACAGGACCTCCATATCGATGAGTTCTTCCAACAGCTGCTGGGCCCTGTTTTGGGGCAGGCGGGATTTTTTGAACACATTGAGCTTTTTAGCGTCACTCTTGGTCGCCGCCCAGAGCAGATCGCAGTAGGGGCGTTCAAGTAAAAACGAAGGTTGAATGCGCGCGGCAAATTCATCAAAATGTTTGATCAAATTGTCTTCGATCGTATCGTAAAGGTTGTCGAAAAACTTTATCTCAACATCATCTTCCACCCCGCCAAAGATCGCCCAGTACTCAAATGCGTCCACCACGCCAAGGTGGGGAAAATGCTGCCAAAACCGTGTCATATCCATGCTTTCCATTATATCTAAAACTTTCTTATTTCCAAGCTTGACAAATCACCACTCAATGTTGTATAATTTCATTAGCACACGTGGAAAGTGAGTGCTAAAAGGTCATTTATGAATGATAAATATCTTTTAATTTTAGATACGTTAATCAAAGAGTTTATTAAGATCAAGGACCCGATCGGTTCGCAGCATCTCAAAGAGGTGATTGAAACCGATATGAGTTCTGCGACGATCCGGTATTATTTTAAGAAGATGGCCAGCCAGGGTCAGATCGTTCAGCTGCACAGAAGCGGCGGCAGGATTCCGGCTGATGCCACGCTTTTTGAGTATTGGAAGGGTTTTTTTGATTCGATCGATGATTCGATCGTGGTCAATATCGCTTCTATTGAGCATCATGCCAAAAAACATGGCATCTTTGCGTGTGTGCGACCCAGCGGGTCAAACCTGCTGCAAGAAGTCAAAAACATCGAAAACCGGTACCTTCTGGTGGTCTTTGAATTAAACGAGATCGCGGTGAAGTACAACCGGTTGTTAGAAAAGTTCCTTAACGACTTTTTGGGCAACGAGATCGAAAAAGTCGCGGCGGTGATCACGCAGATCGGTATCGAACCCTTTGCGACCAAGATCACCGAAGCCCTGGCGTCAAACATCAAAACCTTCAACAAGCCAAAGCTTTTTGAAGCTGATCTTGATGAAGAGTTTGGCGCGTATTATGACGGCACGGTGATCAACATTGCAAAGCCGATCGAAATGTATGATCAGATGCTAAAGGTCAAGCTCAGAGTACAAAACGTTGACGGGCAGATGTATGATCTGTTTGTCTTTTCGGAGTTGACCGGCGATTTTAAAAACTTTATAAGGAGCATACGTGAGTAAAGAAGAAAAAGAAGAAAAAACGCACGAAGAGGAACTTGAAAATCAGACTGAGCAAGAGCAGGAGACTGCCCAAGAACCAGAGTCTGAAGAGCAAACCTCAGCCACCGATGAAAAAGATGAGGAGATTGAGGAATTGAAAAAAAAGCTTGATGCCCAACAGGAAAAATACGTCAAAGTCTACGCTGATTTTGAAAACAGCAAAAAGCGCCTGCAAAAAGATAAAAACAACGCGGTAGCCTACGCAAACGAAAGTTTTGCCAAAGATCTGCTGCCTGTTATCGATTCGCTTGACATGGCGCTCAAGGCTGCGCAAAACAGCGGCGATGAGAAGATGGTGGAAGGCATCGAGCTGACCATCGAACAGTTCAAAAAAGCGATCTCCAAACACGGAGTGGAAATCGTGGACGTGGACAACGGTTTTGATCCGCAGCTGCACAACGCGGTCATGCAGGTTGAAAGTGAAGAGCACGAAGAGGGTGCGATCGTGGAAGTGATGCAGCACGGTTATCAAATGAAAGATCGGCTGCTGCGTCCTTCAATGGTCAGCATCGCAAAATAAAACAAACTTAACAAGGAGCAATAATGGGTAAAGTATTAGGTATAGATTTAGGGACAACCAACTCGGCAATGGCCGTATATGAAAACGGTGAAGGCAAGATTATTACCAATAAAGAGGGTAAAAACACAACACCCTCAGTCGTCGCGTTTACGGACAAAGGCGAGATTTTAGTCGGTGACAGTGCCAAAAGACAGGCTGTGACCAACCCCGAAAAGACCATTTATTCGATTAAAAGAATCATGGGTCTGATGATGAAAGAGGATATGGCTAAAGAAGCGCAGCAAAAACTGCCTTACAAGGTCGTTGATCGAAGCGGCGCGTGTGCCATCGAAGTAGACGGCAAAACATACACGCCACAAGAGATCAGTGCAAAAGTGCTGATCAAGATGAAAGAAGACGCCGAGGATTACCTGGGCGAGGATGTAACGGACGCGGTTATTACCGTTCCTGCGTACTTTAACGATTCGCAGAGAAAAGCAACCAAAGAAGCCGGGCAGATTGCGGGTCTGAATGTTCTTAGAATCATCAACGAACCAACAAGTGCAGCCCTTGCGTACGGTCTTGATAAAAAAGAAGCCGAAGAGATCTTAGTATACGACCTTGGCGGCGGTACGTTTGATGTTACCGTTCTTGAAACGGGCGACAACGTCGTTGAAGTACTGGCAACTGACGGGGATGCGTTCCTTGGCGGTGACGATTTTGACAACAGAATCATCGACTGGCTGGTTAAAGAGTTCAAAGATGAACAGGGTGTTGATCTTAAAAAAGACGTTATGGCACTGCAGCGTCTGAAAGAAGCGGCCGAAAACGCCAAAAAAGAGCTCAGTTCCTCTGAACAGACCGATATCAACCTGCCTTATATCACGGCAGATCAAAGCGGTCCAAAGCACTTGACAAGAAGCATTACCAGAGCCAAATTTGAGGGTATGATCGAAGACTTGGTCGCGGGTACGGTCACGACAACCAAACGTGTGATCCAAAACGCGGACTTGACGCCAAATGAGATCAAGCAGATCGTTATGGTCGGCGGTTCTACCAGAATCCCCGCGGTTCAAAAAGCGGTCAGAGACGTCTTTAACAAAGAGCTCAACAAATCAGTCAACCCCGATGAGGTCGTAGCAGTGGGTGCTGCTATCCAGGGCGGCGTACTTAAAGGCGACGTAAAAGACGTATTGCTGCTTGATGTAACGCCTCTTAGCCTTGGTATCGAAACACTGGGCGGCGTAACGACCAAGCTGATCGAAAAAGGTACCACTATTCCGGCGCAAAAATCAGAAGTCTTCTCAACTGCCGAAGATAATCAGCCGGCCGTTACGATCAACGTCGTTCAGGGTGAGCGTGAATTTGCCAAAGACAATAAATCACTGGGGCAGTTTGAACTCAGAGATATCCCTGCCGCTCCAAAAGGCGTACCCCAAATTGAGGTGAGCTTTGATATCAACAGCGACGGTATCCTGACGGTTACGGCCAAAGACAAAGGTACGGGCAAAGAGCAAAACATTACCATCAGCGGCAGTTCAGGTCTGAGCGAAGAAGAGATCGATAAGATGGTCAAAGACGCTGAAGCCCACAAAGAGGACGATGAAAAGAAAAAGCAGCTGGTTGAAACCAAAAACCAGGCTGACAGCCTTGTGCACCAGACGGAAAAATCACTCAGCGAAATCGGTGAGAATTTTGACGCGGGTGAAAAAGAAAAGATCGAAAAAGCGCTGAACGAACTCAAAGAAGTGCTTAAAGACGACAACGCGACAAAAGAGCAGATCGATGAGAAGGTCAAAGCATTGACTGAAGTCAGCCACAAGCTTGCTGAAGCGATGTATGCCAAAGAGCAGGAAAAACAGGGCGGCGAACAAGCCGGTCAAGAAGGCGCGAAAAAAGACGACGATGACGTTGTCGATGCCGAAGTCGAAGAAGACGACAAAAAATAATGTACACTCTCATAGCACTCGTGCTGCTGCTTATCTTCGCAGCAGCTTCGGTGCTGCTGTACTACCAGATCAAACACAAACGACTCCATACCTATAAAAAGGGTGAGTGCCCCAACTGCGGCGCAAAACCCAAACGGTTTTATGACCGGATCAATGAAACCTACATCGAACAAAAACCGATCAAACCCAGACTGCTAAAAGGCGGCGGCTGCAGCGGTGCGAGCGCGATAGAATATTATTGTAAAGAGTGTGAAATAAAAGAAGTTTTTCATGAAAATAGCGGAGGGTGCGGGATATAACCCCAAAAGGGGTTACAAAAAGGTTTTTATTGTGACTGCATATCAGCCGCGGTTTCTTGAACCTGCTGTTGAAACTGCTGGTTTTGTCGCATAAGCTGTGTCATCTCCATATAATCTTCCATGCTCAAACCTTCGCCTTCGATAGCTTTTGTCGCATCTTTTTGAAAGTCTTCATTGGCTTTTTGCATCTGTTCTTGCGAAGGCTGCTCGTTTTCGCCGGCTTCTTTGCTGAGTTGCTGCTGCATATCTTTTCGGATTTGATCCACTTCAATAAGAGCGGAAACAAACTGGTTCACTTTTTTATCGCTGATATCCACATCCTGTTGTTGCTGCTGCTGTTGTTGCATCTGCTGCTGCATCTGCTCTTGTGTCATCTGCTGCTGTTGTTCTGCCTGTGCGTTTGCTACAAAAACGCTTGCGCTGATGATTGTTCCTGCTAGTAATGATCTAAGCATAGTAATCCTTTTGTTTTTATTTGGTATAAGTGACATGGTAATTAAACAACATTAACGTGTCAAGTTGTGTTACCAAGTTGCTTTTTGATATAATTCGCGCAAAAATGCAATTGAGAGGTTTTAGTTTGAGAACACACTACTGCAGTGACGTCAATGAATCACATATCGATCAGGAAGTGACCGTCTGCGGCTGGGCAAACAGCTACAGAGACCACGGCGGCATTATCTTTATCGACTTAAGAGACAATGATGAGGTTGTCCAGCTTGTCTGCGATCCGACCTACGAGGGACCCTACAAGGAAGCCGAAAAGGTCAGAGACCAATATGTGCTTATTGCCAAAGGGTATGTCAGAGCCAGAGGGGAGGGACTTGAAAATCCCAAACTCAAAACCGGCAAGATAGAGATCGTGGTTACGGATTTGAATATTGAAAACAGATCAAAGCCGCTGCCCTACGTGATCGGCGACAGCGCCGTCAACGAAGAGATCAGGCTGAAATACCGCTATCTTGATCTGCGCCAAAAGAGGATGTATGATACGTTCAAGCTGCGCTCCAAAGCAGCCATGGCGGCCAGACAGGTTTTGGATGAGCATGGTTTTTTGGAAGTGGAAACACCGATTCTGACCAAATCCACCCCCGAAGGCGCCAGGGATTACCTGGTCCCAAGCAGAGTCCACGGCGGCGAGTTTTACGCGCTGCCCCAATCCCCCCAGCTGTTTAAGCAGCTGCTGATGGTAGGCGGATTCGACCGGTATTTCCAAATCGCCAAATGCTTCCGCGATGAAGACCTGCGCGCGGATCGGCAGCCCGAATTTACCCAGATGGATGTGGAACTGAGCTTTTGTGATCAGGAAGAGGTGATCAAAATCGCAGAGAAGATGCTGGAAGGTATTTTTAACCGCTGCGGCCATGCGGTCAAAGCGCCGTTTAAACGTATGACGCATTTTGATGCGATGGAACATTACGGCAGTGACAAACCCGATCTGCGCTTTGGTATGCCCATGGTTGACGTGATCGATCTGTTTGAAGACAGCAGCAACGATATCTTTAAAAATATCGCCAAAGACAGCGCGCACAACCGTATCAAGGCACTCAAGGTGCAAGGCGGCGACAAGGAATTCAGCCGAAAAGACCTCAAGGAATTGGAAAAATACGTCACCAAATTCGGCGCCAAGGGGCTGGCGTATATCCAGATGAAAGAAGACGGTCCCAAAGGCCCGTTGGTCAAATTCTTAAGTGAAAAAAGCTTAGAATCATTGCTTGAAAGAGTAGCGTTACAAACCGGTGACGTCGTCTTTTTCGGCGCGGGGCATAAAAAGACGGTGCTGGATTATATGGGCAGACTGCGCTTAGAAATCGGCCGTCAGCTTGATCTGATCGACAAAGACGCGCTGGAGTTTGTCTGGGTCGTGGACTTTCCGATGTTTGAAATCGAAGAGGGCAAGGTCAAAGCGCTGCACCACCCCTTTACGTTGCCAAAAGATACCAACAAAGAACATATCGAAGATATCGAATCGGTTGCCTTTGATATCGTCTTAAACGGCGTGGAACTGGGCGGCGGAAGTATGAGGATCCACAAACCAGAAGTCCAAAGCGAAGTCTTTGACCTGCTTGGTATTAGCGAAGAGGAAGCACAGCAGAAGTTTGGCTTTTTGCTCGAAGCACTGGAATACGGCGCGCCTCCGCACGGCGGTTTCGCGCTTGGCTTTGACAGGCTGGTTATGCTGCTGACCGGGCGTGACAATATCCGTGACGTGATCGCGTTTCCGAAAACGCAGCGGGCTACGTGTATGCTCACCGACGCGCCGGGCGAAGTGGCAAACGAGCAGCTCAAAGAGCTCTCCATCAGAGTACGAAAAACAGAACAAAACAAACAATAAGGATAGATTGATGAAAAAATTATTTTTAGTTATCGGAGCACCGGGCAGCGGGAAAACAACGGACGCGAGCATGATCGCGGAAAACAACGAGGGTATTACGCATTACTCAACGGGCGATATGCTCAGGGCCGAAGTAGCCAGCGGTTCACAGCTTGGCAGTATCATCGACGGGTATGTATCCAAAGGTAACCTCGTACCCCTTGATATCGTGATCGATACGGTCGTAACGGCGGTGAAAAACTGCACGGATAACGTCGTTATAATTGATGGTTTTCCAAGAAGCGTCGAACAGATGGAAGCACTTGACAAAGAGTTAAAGAATCAGTCAAATATCGATCTTGCCAGCGTAATTGAAGTTTATGTCAGCGAAGAAACGGCAAAAGACCGGGTACTTGACCGGGCAAGAGGCGCCGATGACAATGAGGAAGTGTTTTACAACAGAATGAAGGTATACACAGAACCTCTGGCTAATATTCAGAAATTTTACAAGCAAAAAGACCTGCTCAAAGTCATTGACGGCGAGCGCAGTATCGAAGCGATCGTAGACGATATGGAAAGCTTTATCAAGTCAAAAATGTAAACCTATGAAGTTTTTTGCCCTCATTATCGGCAGCGAGATTCTCAATCGCCGCCGAAACGACGCGCATTTTGACTTTGTTTCAAAACAGCTTGCGCGCCGCGGCTGGGAATTTTGTGGCAGCAATATTATCAAAGACGATCCGAGGCTGATAACAGATTCGATCCGGTCGGTTGCGGGTATCCAAGACAGTGTACTGTTTTGTTTCGGGGGAATCGGATCCACTCCCGATGATTACACCAGGCAGTGCGCCGCCGATGCACTCAGCGGCGGAGAGCTTGCCACCCATCCCCGGGCCAGAGACAGAATCCTCAAACGCTTTGGTGATGAAGCGTATCCCCACCGTATCAATATGGCCAGCCTGCCAAAAGGTGCCAGTCTGCTTGACAACCCGGTAAACAATATCCCCGGATTTTCGCTGCGGGAGCGTTTTTTCTTTACGCCGGGGTTTCCAAAGATGGCCCACCCCATGATCGAAGCCGCGCTGGACCGGTATTATCCCCAAAACACCCCTCTTTACAGGCGTACGCTCAAAGCTATGACAAGCGAAAATACGCTGATTGAGTTGATGCAGCAGGCGCCGCGGGATGTTGAAGTTTCTTCGCTGCCAAAATTTGAGGGAGAAAAACGCACGACCGTGATCTCGGTGGCCGGATATAATGAAAAAAGCGTCGCCTCGTATTTTGCGAAGTACGAACGGTTCTTGCATAGTCAGGGTATTGAGTACCTGCTTGGAAATTTTTAAAAGATATAAGTGGATTTTCAAGCCTTTTTAGGTAGTATTTCAGAAATGAAGATTGAAAAGGGAAATTGATGGAAGGGATTTTTACATTCTTAGGCGCAATCAACTCATCACACGCCTTTGTGTTTTTAGGCCATGTCGTGTTGACGCTGATTGTTATCGCATTGCTCGTTAAAGCGGCGACAAAGAATATGAAAGTAGTACCTGCCGGTGCGCAGAATATACTGGAGGCGTATCTTCAGGGCGTTTTGGCAATGGGCAAGGATGTTGTCGGACGGACGTACGCGAAAAAATATCTGCCCATGATCGCTACACTTGGGTTGATGATCTTTTTTAGTAATATTATCGGTATTATCCCCGGTTTTGAAGCACCCACGGCAAACATCAACTTTACACTGCCGCTGGCTCTGATCGTGTTTTTTTACTACAACTTCGAAGGGATCAGAAAAAACGGCGTTGTGGATTACGTGGCCCATTTTTCAGGACCGGTAAAATGGCTGGCGCCGCTGATGTTTCCGATTGAGATTATTTCGCATCTGTCCAGAATCATTTCGCTTTCTTTCCGTCTGTTTGGTAACGTACGGGGCGATGATCTGTTTTTGTGGGTTCTTATTATGCTGGCACCCTATCTCGTGCCGCTTCCGGCTTACGTATTGCTGACGTTTATGGCGTTTTTGCAGGCGTTTATCTTTATGATGCTTTCTTATGTTTACCTCGCCGGTGCGGTACTGCTGCATGAGGAATCGCACTAATTGCGAACCAGTGAAAAAGTCCTATCCTTTCTCATAAACTTTCTGCTGGGCGTTGCGTGGGCGTTTGCTATCGCCGGCGCGGTCCTTGGGTTTATGAAAGGGATGCACTACAGTCTTCTCTACGCATTTGTATACATGTTTTTAGCTTCTGTTCCGGGTCTGTTTTTTGTCGTAATGCTGGAGTTTTTCTATCTGCGTATCGATAAATTTCTGGAAATGAAAAAACAAACCAAAATCCTCAGTGATATCTTAAAAGGGATGGACAAATAGTTCGTTACGCTATCACCGATCCGGCTTACTACGGAAACCAAAAAGAATTTATCTCCTATATCCAAAACATCGACAGTGATTTTATTGTTTTTCGCGATAAAACTAACAGCGACTATGCCTCGTTTGCCAAGCTCTTTTTGCGCATATGTCCCACAGACACCAAGGCGATGCTTCACAGTGATGCCGCTCTTGCCAAGACATTGGGTGCTTACGGAGTTCACCTGCGAAGCGATCAGTTTGACCAGATACGCTTTGCCAAAAAAAGCGGACTTTTTACTGTTATCAGTACTCATTCTATCGCTGAGGCCAAGCGTGCGAAAAAACTTGGCGTAGATGCCGTGACCTACAGCCCTGTATTCGCAAGCCCGGGTAAGGGAGAGCCAAAAGGTATTGCGGATTTGAAGTACTTCATTAAAGCGGTCAAGATGGATGTGATCGCCCTTGGCGGTATCGTGGGGCCGCAGCAGATCAGACAGCTTGCAAAGCTGAATTTATTCGGCTTTGCCTCCATTCGCTACTTCGCGCCGTAGATAGATAAAGTATCCGGCACCTGCGGCGATCATGGCGATGCTTAGCAGCTGGCCCATCGTCGCGCCGCAGCACAGGTACCCAATCTGCACATCCGGAGCCCTGAAAAACTCCGCTATAATCCTTGCGATACCGTACAGCGCCCCGTACAGCGCGATAAGCTCTCCGTCAACGCGTTTGTATTTTCGGTAGACAAAAAGAATGAGTGCAATCACAACGCCTTCAAGGATCGCTTCATACAGCTGTGAAGGATGCCTCAGAGTTTCATTGACGTATATGCCTATAGACAGGCTCGTTTCCCTGCCGATGAGTTCCTGGTTCAAAAAGTTGCCGATGCGCCCGAAAATATAACCCACAGGGACGCTGAGGGCAACCAGATCCATCAGTTTGGCCATCGATTGTTTGTGACGTCTGGAATACAGCCACGCTCCCAGTAAAAAGCCGATCACCGCACCGTGGTAGCTTAAGCCGCTGATACCGGCAAACTGCCCGCCGATAAAGGGATTGAACATTTGCCACGGATGGGTGAGGTAATACCCCGTATCGGTAGAATAGATCAGGATATAGCCAACACGCGCACCAACGATTACGCCGATCTCTATATAGATGAAAAAGGTATCAAGTTCCTCTTTTTCAAAGGGCAGGGCGTCTTTTTTGACATACCATTTGGCCGCAAGCAGCGCGACTATGAGGGCCGTGACATACATCAGGCCGTACCAGTGAACGCTGAGCGGACCTAGCGAAAAGGCGACGGGGTCAAACTGTGCATATATATTTTGCCAAAATTCAATCAATCAAAACTCTTTATTACGTGGAATCTGTTCTTTTTGTCCCCGACCGGGACATACCAGTATTTTACTTTTGTAAGTGTACCATAAGAAGTTTTGCCAAGCTTTAACGAAATGCGCGGATAATCGATTCCGCCCTCAAAAAGCTGATTACAGCGGCAGATGCGAAAAAAGGAGGAGATAAAAGCTTTATCGATGCGGTTGTGCTCAAACTGCCACTTGGCATATTCTGAACAGGTCGGATAATAGCGGCAGGAGCCGGGAAACATTTTGGAAAAATATTGATAGAGCGCTAAGAGTTTTAAAAGTGGTTTTTTTATCATTTTGTGACTTTGAAGGTGGCGGAGTGGACGGGGCTCGAACCCGCGACCCCCTGCGTGACAGGCAGGTATT
>CAYUAC010000042.1:0-12283 GCA_964442515.1 uncultured Campylobacterales bacterium
CAGACGCTTCAGGCAGCCGTCATCGCCGCGGCCCTGCCCTTTTCAGCCGTTGTGATTGTGATGATTTTGGGATTGCTTAAAAGTCTCAGTTATGAACGCACCGTTGTCAGACAGGGCAATGAAAGCACCGGCGCGCACGAACCGTGGGTTATTGAGGAAAATACCGGCGATGAGGGCGTAATCATGGATCAGCTCAACCCCGATGTTAAAAATGATAAACCCGAATATCAGTAAAGCAGCCCCGCAGAGGAGTTTTTTGATATAATAGCGCCAAAAAAAAGGGTGATATTTGAGCAGCGCAGAAGTCAATGAGATTTTGCACAATAAAGAGGATCTGTTAACGCAAATCTATTTCAAGCTGCAAAAATACTACGAGAAAAAATACGGCAAAGATACCGTGGTCATGATGGAGATAGGCACCTTTTTTGAAGTCTATGAAGTCGACAATGACAAACTCAAAATCGGCAAATCCAAAGAGATTGCCGAACTGCTCAATATCCAGCTGACGCGCAAAAACAAAAACATCCTGGAAAACTCGGTAGAAAACCCGCTTATGGCAGGAGTCCCCGCAATCAGCTTTGAAAAGCACTTAGCCAGAGTCATCGCTGAGGAAAAATATACCATCGTCCTTGTCAAACAGCGGGGAACGCCGCCCAAAGTACACCGCTATATCGATTCTATCATCAGCCCGGGCACCAATTTTGATTACGTGACAAAGCAGGAAGAAAACTACATCACCTCTTTGGCTGTTGACATGAACAAAGGGATCTACTCGGTCGGCTACAGCGCGGTGGATGTGACCACAGGCAAGTGTTCGTTTAACGAAGTCCACGGTACCAGCGAGGATAAAAGCTACGCGCTGGATGAAGCTTTTAATTATATGAATATGCACAAAACCAGCGAAATCGTGCTGCGCTTTGATGATAAAAACATCGATCAAAAAGAGGTCATAGAGTATCTGGAACTGCAGGAAAAAACCACCCACGTCAGCACCTTCAATCCCAAGATCCACTATCAAAACGAACTGTTTAAAAGCATTTTTCAAGTCCAGTCGCTGCTTTCGCCTATAGAGTACCTGGATATGGAACGCTTCGCTTTAGCGTCCAAATCATTAGCGATTTTGATCGATTTTGTCATCGAACACGACGCCTCCATCGTCCAAAAGCTAAGCTACCCCGACAAGCTTGATATCAGCCGGTTTATGTACCTTGGCAATAACGCCGTTGAACAGCTCAATATCATCCAAACCCCGCACAATCCAAGCCTGATGCGCCTGATCAACGAGTGCGCCACGGCGATGGGCAAACGGCTGTTAAAAGAGCGCCTGACCCACCCTGTCAAAGACGAGGGCGAACTCAAACGCCGCTACAGCCTGTCCAAAAAGCTTTTTGACAAGCACCGCCCCATTGATCTGAACCTTTCAAATATTTACGATATCGAACGCCTCACCCGCCGGATCAAACTGCGCCGGATTCATCCCTTTGAGACCAACTACCTCTACGACTCGCTTCAAGCGATCAAAGAGATCGTAGGCTACGTAGAAGTTCACAACTTTTTAAAACCCCCGTGCAAAGCAATTGATATCGACAACTTCCTGCAAACGATCGCGGGTACCTTTATACTGGAACAAAGCGGCAGGTTTTTACTCAAAGATATCAGTACCAACATCATCAAAAAAGATATCAACGCAGATATCGATGACCTGGAACAGCAAAACATCCTGCTATATGGTAAACTGGAACAAATCCGCCGCCATATCGCAAGCTTTCTGCCAGGCGGTGATGACAGTTTTGTACAGATTGAGCGGCTGGAAAAAGACGGCTTTTTTATCGCTATGACCAAAAACCGTTACAATATGGTCAAAGAGGAGCTGTTAAAATCGCACTTAAGTATCGATGATGAACTGCTGCTATTAAAAAACTTTCATATCAAGGTCCAGACCAACTCGGTTAAGATCACGCACTCCTTTATCGACGGGATTTCGGATAAATACGTCCACAACCTGCAAAAACTGATTCAGCTGAACAAAAAAGTTTACAAAGACAAGATCGCCGAGTTTGAAATCAAATACGCCACGCTGCTGGACAATCTGGTCCATTTCATCGCCCAGATAGATGTGACCGTTTCCAATATCAAGGTCGCCAAAAAGTACAACTACACCTGCCCCGAGATCGTGCCAAAAGATGAGGAAAACTTCCTTGAACTCACCGACCTGCGCCACCCCATCATCGAAGCCGATGAGGAAGCCGGCGTGTACGTGCCAAACGACATCATCCTGGGCGATCTGAAAAAAGCGCGAAAAAAACATAAAGACAACGTCATTATCGCCAATTCAAACCCCGCGGACAAGCAAAACAACAAGATGCACGGCGTGTTGCTCTATGGCATCAACAGTTCGGGCAAATCCTCGCTGATGAAATCAGTGGGCATCGCCGTAATCATGGCCCAATCAGGCTTTTTCGTTCCCGCTTCTTCAATGCGCTTTAGCATCTTTGATTCGCTGTTTACCCGCATCAGAGGCGATGACAATATCGCCAAGGGCCTAAGCAGCTTCGCCGTGGAAATGCTGGAACTTAAAAACATTTTCAACCGCGCCGGCAAGCACTCTATCATCCTTGGCGATGAGATCAGCCACAGCACAGAAACCACCAGCGGCGTAAGCATCGTCGCCAGTGCGATCATGAAACTGGCCAAGCTTGAATCACTCTTTGTCTTTGCCACGCACCTGCACCAGATTCCAAATATCAAGCAGATCCAAAAGCTAAAAAACGTC
Organism: uncultured Campylobacterales bacterium; assembly: GCA_964442515.1. Taxonomy (GTDB): domain Bacteria; phylum Campylobacterota; class Campylobacteria; order Campylobacterales; family Sulfurovaceae; genus TCS-49. The sequence goes on from CAYUAC010000042.1 coordinate 2,774, forward strand.
ATCAGCCTGCACCTCTCAGTCGCCTACAGCGACAAAGAAGACAAGCTGATCTTTGACCGCAAGCTGGCCTATGGCAGCGGCAGCAGCATTTACGGGCTGGAGTTTGCCAAATCCCTGCACATGGACAGCGAGTTTTTGGACACGGCCAACAGGATACGAAAAGAATTAGCCGATGAGTACGATTCCATCGAACGCCTGGGCCGCAGAAAAACCAGCCGCTATAATAAAAAGCTGTATGTCAGCAACTGCTCCATCTGCGGGCAGCCGGTAGAAGATGTGCACCATATCAAGCACCAGGCAAAAGCCGATGAAAACGGCTTTATCGGTCATATAGACAAAGACCACAAATACAACCTGATCCCGCTGTGTAAAAAACACCACAACATGGTCCACGAAGGCCGCATCATTATAAACGGGTTTATCACCACCTCAAAAGGGATCGAGCTGCATTATGAGTTTAAGGATGAAACGTAAGTATGCTATAATTGAGTACAGATTTCTTGCAAAGACAAGGGAGAAAACATGCATACGCTGACCATCCAGACAGATGATACTTTTTATGATCTGCTTGAGGATTTGGAAAAAAAGCAGGGAAAACGAAAAGATCAGCTTATTGTCGAAGCCGTCATGAAATACGATCAGCACTTACAACAAAAGCTTTTGCAAGATCAGATCAAAAAAGCTTCCATCGCAGTACGCCAATCTTCCAAAAGAAGTAACGAAGAGTTTGAGAAGACACTGCAAGACGGTTTAAATGATGTTTGAAAAAGGTCAGATTTATTTAGCAAATCTTTATCCCATTATTCCTCAAACTCTTACCACACTCACGGCGTGGCAGCTTGAGGAAGTGAATTTGCAGATGAAAATCATCTTGCAGCTTGATTAATCTTTCATATACGTTTTTTCTATCACCTGTTTTTGCAGCGGTTTATCTCTGCCATCACGTTTCACTCCCTCGATCTTGCGTACCGTATCCATGCCGCTTACAACTTCGCCAAAGATCGTATGCCGTCCGTTGAGCCAGGGCGTTGCGGCGGTGGTGATAAAAAACTGGCTGGTATTGGTATTGCGTCCGCGGTTGGCCATGGCAAGCAGACCGGGTTTGTCAAAGACCAGATTGGGCGCAAACTCATCTTCAAAAGGTTCTCCCCAGATCGATTCGCCGCCTCTTCCGGTGCCGGTAGGATCACCGCTTTGGATCATAAACCCCGGGATTACTCTGTGAAAGATCACGCCTTCATAATAGCCGTTTTGAATATGGGTGGTAAAGTTTTCCACCGCTTTTGGAGCCTTGTCTTCATAGAGTTTGAACTCTATCTTGCCCTGCGTAGTCTCAAACATCGCCGTTTTGGCAAAAGCAGCGGCCGCGACAGCCGCGCACAGTAGCAGTTTTTTCATAATCTGTCTTTCCTTTTTTTTAAGCTATTGTAGCAAATTATTCAATCCAGACAATATTATCGGGTTTGACTGCCTGCATCGCCGCGATACTTTGCATCGCCCTCTTTTTATCAGCAGGCGTAATAAACACGATAAGTTCGCCTTTGCTCAAAACGGCGTCACATTTTTCAATACCCGCCATCTGTGAAACCTGCTTTTCGTATTGTTTTATATCCACAAGCAGGCCGCGGTGTTTCACCTGCGCATCCAGCCGGTTTTTGAGGATAAATTCTCTGTCATTTTCCCATTCCAGATTGTCCTGAATATCATGCAGCGCGTTTTTATCCAGGTAATCAAACAGCGTAAAACGCTCCTGCCTGTCACGCCGGTACCCGACTCCAAGGCTTTGAGAAGAACCGTATATTTCGATGATATTTTCCATACCCCTCTCAAACAGCCGCTCTTTGGTTTGCATTTGCAGCTGCTGGGTGGAACTGACCGCCGTGATACCTGCATGAAAGCTGTCCTGCTTTTTGCCTATGACATCATACAACGCGGGAGTGGAGATTAAAAGCGCCTCTTTTGGCGTATCAAACAGCGCGCGGCTTGGCAGGGGTTCATTCCATGAAACCTGCAGGTTCATAAACTTTGGCAGTGCGATAGCGTATAAAAACCCGTAGATATGATGGGGCCGTACAAAAGCGCTGATACTTTTTGCTCCCTTTAGCAGTTTTGCCAGATACACTGCTTCGCGCTGTAGTGATTGCATAGAATGAAATACCTTTTGGGGCGTGCCCGTGGTCCCGGAGGTAAAAAACGTAATGCCTTCATTATATTCATCCAAGGAATCAAGAACGATATCAACCCAGCTGACAAAATCGGGGTAGCGCACAAAGTTTTCTTCCAGACCGCTTTGGACCACGCCAAAATAATCCCCCACAGCCGTTGCCACAGAAACTAAAGAGAGCGAATCCAGTCCGAAAGGAGGTTTGGTCAAATCCCCTCTGCCCGAAAAATCCGGGAAAAGGGGAAAATAGGTACTGTTTTGTCTGGAAAGTTCATAAGAGATGATAGAAGCAACCAAAACTTTCACATCTGCTTCATTGAGTTTCAGAGGCATTTAAATTCTTTTGACAAAGATCCAGTAGCTGTCACTGCCGGGGGTTTTGATCATATGTACTTTGACCTTGGTCGGACGCATTTTGTAATCAAACGTATATTCAAACAGCGTATCCAGTTTCCCCTCTTTAACGCCCTGGTTAAACTTGCCGCCAAATTCATGCGAATCGGTACAGGGTGCGACATCTTTAAAGAAGTTTTGACCGATTACTTCTTTGGGGTCTCTGCCCGTGATTTGTCCTTCTGCTTTGTTGTAGCGAAGAATCTTGCCGTTTTTATCAACTTCAACCGCGCCAAATGAAAGCGCATCCATATCTTTTTGGCTCATGGAACCAAGCATTCGTTTGAGGTCGTTGGAGTTAAAGCGGACAGCCGCGCCTGATTTGGGAGTGTATCCGCTGCTTTGGGTATCGCCCATCCAGTTTTCCAAAGAATTGATCAGATCAGAAGCGACCGTATCGGCGTCACTTGCCACGCTGACTGAATCATTGGTCGTATTTTGTATCGTACTCATCGATTCGGTGATATTTTCCACATTGGTATTCTGGCTTTGGATCTTTTCATTAATATCATTCATCGACTGAACCAGCGTCTGGACATTGATGTTGATCTCAGAAAGACTTTTCTGGGTTTTTTCCGCAAGCTTGCGTACTTCATCGGCTACCACCGCAAAGCCTCGCCCGTGCTCGCCTGCCCTGGCCGCTTCGATCGCGGCGTTTAATGCCAGCAGATTGGTCTGATCGGCGATATCGGAGATAATGGAGATGATCGATTTGATCTCTTCGGCCTGGGAAGTGATCTCACCGGATTCATCTGCCATGGACGCTACCGACTGACTTAACTCTTCAATGGACTCCGAGCTTTTTGACAAGGAATCAGCCTGCTGTGAAATAGCGTGTGACAAAGATGACACCACGTCATCCAGCCGCTCAGACTGGGGCCGAAGCGTTTCAAGCTCGGATTTTGCGATCGAATCTTTTGTTTTGTCTTTTATCTTTTCTAAGTCCCTGCGAAGCTCGCGGGGCAGATCGTGTGCGATCTCAAAATCTTTAGCAAAACGTGCAAACGCTTCTTGCAGCGAATTTGTTTCGCGTTTGTACTCACCGCACATGGATACCAGAGCTTCAAGGTCGTGGTTGTCTACAGCGGCGTTGCTGTGTCCTTTGGCCACTTGCCGGGCCTTGTCAATCTGGTTTTGCAAGGATGACAGCGCCTTTTTATCCTGTTGCATCACAGCAAGATCCAGATTGATAAAAGGCGCGGGCAGTTGCTCAAAATCCCCCTCTTTGAAACGTCGGTGCAGTTTTGATATAGCGTCTGCAAGCATAAAGATTCCCGCAAGCGCGGCTGTTAATCCGGCTGCGCCCACGATCAAAGACAGGGTTGTCTTGTCATAAATACCAAGTACCAAAGCAATTGCCAAAAGCAAACTCCCGGCTGCGCTCATAATGTAATACATCATAATTCTCCCTCAAAAATTTATGATGTATTATATGCCGGATTGGAGTAATTTTGTACCCGGTTTATGACCGCTGATATCTTAGCCGTGTCTTATTTTTCCACCATCGCGCTGTCGGCCATATCTTTTGAAATCTGTTTGGCCGGGTCGATACCTGATTTTTCTTTGAACACTTCCACTTGGCGGATGATGTTGTCACGACCGCTGCTTAGCTTTTTGTGCGCATCGTCATAACTTGCCTGCGCGCGCTCCAGATGCGTACCGATCTTTTCATAATCTTCTACAAAGCCTCTGACCTTGCCGTAGAGTTTTTCGGCCAGACGCACCACTTCGGCGCTGTTTTGCGCCTGCTTTTCATACCGCCAACTGTTTTCTACCGCCCGCAAAGCCACCAGCAGCGTGGTGGGACTTACCAGTACGATCTTTTTTTTAAACGCATAATCAAACAGCTGCCCGTCCTGTTCCAATGCTGCCATGAGCGCGCTTTCAACGGGAATGAACATAAAAATAAAATCCAATGTATTGATCCCTCGTAACTGTTCGTAGCTTTTTTGCGCCAAAGCGTCGATATGGTTTTTAATAGAAATAATATGAGATTGCAGATAACTGCTTTTTTGCTCCTTTTGCTCAGCGGCCACATACTGTTCATACGCGCTCAAAGACGTTTTAGCGTCAATAACCACCTGCCGGTCGTTTGGCAGATTCACGATCACATCGGGACGGTAGCGTTTGCCCTGCTCGTTTTGCAGCTGCTGTTCTCTGACATACTCTTCCCCCGCCCGCAGACCGCTTCGCTCCAGTACGCGTTCCAGTACCATTTCGCCCCAGCTGCCCTGCGTTTTATTCTGCCCCTTTAACGCGTTTGTCAAATTGATTGCGTCGGTGCTGATCTTTTGGTTGAGTTCTTTCAAACCCCGCAGTTCCTGCTGCAGCATACTTCGGTCTTTGGCTTCTTTGTCGTAAACATCTTCAACCTTTTGTTTAAACGCGCTTAGCTGCTCTTTCATCGGAGTCAGGAGGTGATCTAAACTCTGTTTGTTTTGTTCGCTGAATTTGCGGCTGTTGCTGTCCATGATCTTGGAAGCGATATTTTCAAACTGCTGGGTAAGGCGTTTTTCGTTTTGCTCAAAATCCCTTAAACGCTGCCTTGTTGCATCCTCTTGCGCTTTCATCGCCGTTTGCAGACGCGATATTTCGCTTTTGTCCTCACTTGCCTGTTCCTGCAGCCGCTCCTTTTGGTCCTGAAGCGTCCCAAGACGCTGTTTATACTCTTGCAGCGTTGCTTCCTGCTGCTGCTGCGTACTTTGCAGGGAAACAAGTTCAAGATGCAGCTGCTGCGCCCTTTGTCTGGCGGACACAAGGGATTTGGCAAGAAACAGCAGCGCCAGACCAAGCAGTACTGCCGCCGCCGCTGAGAGGGCCGTAATATAAATCAAACAGATCCTTTTTTGTCATCCATTATACCATTTTTCCAATCACAAATTATATGATACAATGGATAAAGCGCCTTAAAAAAGGGGGACATATGCAGTATAATATCTTTGTCCTTGGTTTGGATCCATTCAACCTCAAACAGCTCCAAACGATCAAAAACGCGCACCGGTACCGTTTTTACGATCTGCTTTCCTATGATACCCTGGTCAATCCCAAAAACTACCCCATTGAACAGATGATCGCGCAGGGATTTGAACAGATCAGGCAAAGCGGGGTAACGCCCGATGCCGTGATCAATCACTGGGATTTCCCCTCCGCCGCGCTGGTCGCGGTTTTCAGGGATGCGTATAATCTTACGGGAGCGAGTCTGAGTTCCATACTGATCACCGAAAACAAATACTGGTGCCGCCTGCGCCACCAACAAGCCATCGCCCAAAACATCCCCGCTTTTGAATCAATCGATCCCTTTGATGCCGAGGCTGTGGCAAATACCCGCCTTGACTTTCCTTTTTGGCTCAAACCCGTTATCGGCTTTTCTTCCCAGATGGTGTATTATATCGATACCACAGAACGTTACCATATGGCTTTACAGGATATCCGCCAACAGATTTGGCGTTTTGGTGAACCCTTTTCCCTGCTTGCAGATAAAACATCGCTGCCTGAAGATATCCCCGCCCACGCAGATGCCTATACCTGCATCATAGAAAAACCCATCGGCGGATGGCAGTGTACGGTCGAAGGCTATATCCAAAACGGGCAAATCTCTATTACCGGTATTGTCGATTCGATCAGAGAGGGACAGATGGGTTCTTCCTTTGCCCGCTATGAGTTTCCCTCAGAACTTCCCGGCCATATCCAAAAGCGGTTGGAAAAGATCACCGATAAAGCCGTTAGGGCCCTTGATCTTGATGAGACACCCTTTAATATCGAATATTTCTGGGAAGAAACGACCGATCAAATCTGGCTGCTGGAGGTTAATACCAGGATTTCAAAATCCCACTCCCCGCTTTTTGCCGATGTCACCGGAGCCTCCAATCATGAAGTAGCTATTGACGTGGCACTGGGACACAAACCCCATTACCCCAGGAAGGAGGGAAAACATCCGGTTTCGATCAAATTTATGCTGCGTCATTACGAAGATGCTGTTGTAACCCGTATTCCTGACAGTGACCGGATACGGCAGCTGGAAAATGAGTTTGAAGGAACCCGTATTCAGATTGAAGTGCATGAAGGCCAGCAGCTTTCGCAAATGCAGGGACAAGAGGTGTACAGTTATGAAGTCGCCGTTATTTTCATGGGCGGCCAAAGCCGCCAGGAACTTGAAAACCGCTACGCCGATCTGCTGCAGCGGCTGGATTTGCAGTTTCGCCCCGTACCCTCAAAGGATGAATAATGCAGATTGAAACCATAGAACATATCCAGATACCGATGCGTGATGGTATCAAACTGGCCGCCCGTATCTGGATGCCCGAAAACGCCAATGAACAACCGGTTCCCGCCATCTTGGAATACATCCCCTACCGCCGCCGGGACAATACCAGAGCCAGAGATGAGTCGATGCATCCGTTTTTCGCGCAAAACGGATACGCATCCGTTCGCGTCGATCTTCGCGGCAGCGGGGATTCTGAAGGGGTATTAGAAGATGAATACCTGCAAAAAGAACTTGATGACGGGGTGGAAGTGATTGGCTGGATCGCCAAGCAGCCCTGGTGCAGCGGCAATGTGGGGATGATCGGCATCTCCTGGGGCGGTTTCAACGGATTGCAGATCGCTGCGATGCGGCCGCCTGAGCTCAAAGCCGTCATTTCGGTGGCTTCAACCGATGACCGCTACGCCGATGATGTGCACCATATGGGCGGCTGCCTGCTGGGAGACAATCTTTCCTGGGCTTCGACGATGTTTGCTTTTAACTCCCTGCCGCCCGATCCCCAAACGGTTGGAGACAAATGGCGCGATATGTGGATGCAGCGGCTCAAAGGCAGCGGCCTGTGGCTGGAAAAATGGCTTGCCCACCAGCGCCGGGACGCATACTGGGAACACGGTTCAATCTGTGAAGACTGGAACGCGATACAATGCCCCGTCATGGCGGTATCAGGCTGGACTGACGGGTACACAAACGCCGTATTTCGCCTGCTGAAAAATTTAAAGGTCCCGCGTCTGGGGCTGGTGGGACCCTGGAGCCACAAATACCCCCACCAGGGCATCCCCGGTCCGGCTATCGGCTTTTTGCACGAATCCGTGCGATGGTGGGATAAATGGCTCAAAGGCAAAGAAAGCGGCATTATGGAAGAACCGATGCTGCGGGCCTGGATGCAGGATGTCATGCCCCCGACCACCTTTTACAGACAGCGCCCCGGTCACTGGGTAGCAGAAAGACAGTGGCCCTCCCCGCGGATCGTTTCCAAAGGGTTCAAACTGGACAGCCCGGGCCGCCTGCAGCCTGAAAATAGTGAAGTCAAAGAAGCGGCCATGACCATCCAGTCCCCGCTATCAGTCGGACTGTTTGCGGGCAAGTGGTGTTCCTACGCAGCTACTCCCGACCTGCCCCATGACCAGCGCGAAGAAGACGGCGGAGCCCTGGTTTTTGACACGCTTCCTTTGCAAGAACCCATGCAGCTGCTGGGAGCGGCGCAGGTTACGCTTGATCTTGCCACGGACACCCCGGTGGCGATGACGGCGGTTCGTCTGTCCAGCGTGGCTCCTGATGACAAGGCAACCCGCATTACCTACGGTATTTTAAATCTGACACACCGGGAAGGCTCCAAAAACCCGCATCCGCTGACACCCGGCAAACGCTACCGCGTGACGATCCGCTGCAACGAAATGGCCCAGACACTGCCGCCGGGATACCGGCTGCGGCTTTCTGTATCGACCTCGTACTGGCCGCTGGCCTGGCCGGCTCCAAAACCCGCGCGGCTGAACGTGTTTGCAGGTTCCAGTACGCTTCAACTGCCGCTGCGCCCGGCCAAAAGCGAAGATGACGCAAAAATCAGTTTCAAAGCACCCGAAAAGCCCCAAACCCTCCCGGCCGAACCGATACAGCCCGGAGAACATACCTGGCGGGTAATCCGGGATTTGGAAACGGATGTTTCCACCCTTGAAGTGATCAATGACAGCGGAATCCAGTACCTTAAACCCATTGATTTGAATATGGGGATCAGTGCCAAGGAGTGGTACAGCTACCGCGGATACGATTACGATTCCCCTAGAGGCGAAACCCTGTGGGAACGTACGTTTGAACGCGGAGACTGGAAGATAAAAACGGTGACAAGGACCATTTTGCAATCAGATCCGACCCATTTTTACCTTTTTGCCCAATTGGATGCGTATGAAGGGGATAAACGGGTTTATTCCGATGAATGGGATGTGGCAATCGCTCGTGATCTGGTATAAAAAGGAAGGGTTTGCAGGCAGTTTATAGCGTCGTAGAACAGATCAATGCCGTTGCCTGGGGGCCTCTTACCGTTCTTTTGCTCGTGGGTACGGGGTTGTATCTCACACTGCGGCTGAAATTTATCCAGATTTTTAAATTATGGCTTTCGATACAAATCTTTTCAGGCATCAACAAGCGCGAATCCAAACGGGGAGAACTCAGCCATTTTAAAGCGTTATGCGTAGCTCTTTCGGCCACTATCGGCAACGGCAATATAGCAGGCGTGGCAACAGCTATCACACTCGGCGGTCCCGGTGCCGTATTTTGGATGTGGGTCACGGCGGTTGTAGGTATGGCAACAAAATACGCCAGTGCCACGCTCTCACTCATCTATCGCAGCTACAGCCCGCAAAGCGGCTACTCCGGCGGTCCCATGTATTACATCGAAAAGGGACTGGGGCCCAAATGGCGTCCGATGGCGCAGTTTTTTGCCTTCTGTACGATCCTGGCGGCATTTGGCACGGGCAATCTGGTAGAAAGCAACAGCGTCGCCGATTCGATGGAGTTTACGGTTCGCGACCTCTTTGGCTACGCAGCAACCGAGGCGAATATTACAACCGTCAAACTGGCCGTAGGCGGCGTATACGCCGTGCTGGTCTGGGCGGTGATCGTAGGCGGTATCAAGCGTATCGGCCGGATCGCTTCGGCGATAGTGCCTTTTATGTTTCTTTTTTATATTATCAGCGCT
>CAYUAC010000042.1:12293-12968 GCA_964442515.1 uncultured Campylobacterales bacterium
AGCGCTTTGGTTGTCATCATCATGCATATTAAAGCCGTACCGGCCGCCTTTGCCCTGATCTTTCACGGGGCATTTCACGGCAGCGCCGCTGCGGGCGGCTTTGCCGGGGCGGGAGTAATGGCAGCAATCCAGTTTGGTGTCGCCCGCGGTATCTTTAGCAACGAAGCGGGTCTTGGCACCGCACCCATCGCCCATGCCAGCGCGCAAACAAAAGAACCGGTCAGAGAGGGACTTGTAGCCATGAGCGGTCCCTTTATCGATACGCTGATCGTTTGTACGATGACGGCACTGGTTATTATCACCACCGGCGCGTGGGACAGCGGAAAGACCGGTTCTGAACTGACGACGTACGCTTTCAACCTCGCCGTACCCGATCTTGGCAAAGCAGCGGTAACAATGACGCTGCTGTTTTTTTCTTTTTCCAGCGTGATTGGCTGGAGTTATTACGGAGACCGCAGCGTCGGCTATCTTTTCGGCGAAAAAAACATCAACCGCTTTCGCTATTTTTATGCTGCCCTGCTTCCTTTAGGGGCGATTATGAAACTGGAACTGGTCTGGGCCCTGTGCGACATAGCTAACGCCTTGATGGCTATTCCCAATCTCATAGCAGTACTGCTGCTTTCACCGGTGGTGCTGCAAAGAACAAAATGGTATTTTAATCCGCGGATAAAAGGA
>CAYUAC010000042.1:12978-16002 GCA_964442515.1 uncultured Campylobacterales bacterium
GATATAATACGGAAAATTTTACATCGAGGAAAAAATCATGAACAATCAAAAACGTACTGATATCAAAAAGGGCCAAAAAGTGGGGATCGTCTTGAAAAAGGACCAGCGAAGCGGCACAATCACTTACGGCACCGTCAAAGATATCCTCACCAACTCCCCGACTCATCCCCACGGAATCAAGGTCCGGCTTGACGATAACCGTGTCGGCAGGGTCAAAGAGTTTGCGGATTAAAACAAAAACAAGCTGTAGTTAGTATAATATCATTAATATAACTTCAAGGGCAGCAATGAAACATATATGGTTTGAAAACAATGAAGTCGTCCCCTCCAAAGTCGTATGCATCGGGCGAAATTACGTAGAACATATCAAAGAATTAGACAACGAAGTCCCCAAAACCCCCGTTATCTTCAACAAGCCAAACAGCGCTATCAGCCCTGTGCTGTACGCTTTTGGCACTAAATGCCGCTTTGAGGGAGAACTGTGTTTTTTGATCGAAGGCAGTGATGTTGCGGGCGTGGGTTTTGGATTTGATTTGACCAAGGTCGATGAACAGGAAGCGGCCAAGCAAAAGGGTCTGCCATGGGAACGCGCCAAAGCGTTTAACGCTTCAGCGGTTTTTAGCGAATTTGTCAAGATTGATTTTGATATCGCTTCGCTACATTTTACCCTCAGTCAAAACGGTACCATCGTCCAGAAGGGAGGATATGAACTGATGATGAACAAACCCCGTGAAATCATTGCAACGACCCGTGAATTCATGGAATTTGAAGACGGTGACATCCTCATGAGCGGTACGCCAAAGGGTGTGGGATATTACGATGTGGATGACAGCTTCAGCTTTTGTATCTACAGCGGCGACAACGCGATCTTGGAGGGACGGTTCGTGGTCAAACCCTACCCCAAAGGCGACAACCAATGAGCCACAACCCCAAATTCACCCACCTGCACCTGCACACCGAATACTCCCTGCTTGACGGGGCCAACAAACTCAAAGACCTGGCCAAAGAGATCAAAAACATGGGCATGGATTCGGTAGCCATGACCGATCACGGCAATATGTTTGGAGCCATTGACTTTTATCAGACGATGCAGGCTGAGGGCATCAAACCCATTATCGGCATGGAAGGCTACCTGCACAACAACGAGGAACTCGGTGACAAATCCACCCGCCAGCGCTTTCATATCTGCCTGTATGCCAAAAACCAAACCGGATATAAAAACCTGATGTATCTGAGTTCGCAAGCCTATATCGAAGGCTTTTACTACTATCCCCGCATCAATAAAAAGCTGCTTTCAGAGCACTGCGAGGGTCTTATATGCTCCAGCGCCTGCCTGCAGGGAGAGATCAACTGGCATCTTAACACCAATGAAAAAAACGTCAAATTCGGCGCCAAAGGGTATGAAAGAGCCAAAGAGATTGCACTGGAGTACAAGCAGATGTTTGGCGATGATTTTTATCTTGAAATCATGCGCCACGGCATCGATGACCAGTACAGCGTCGATGACAAGATCATCAAGCTGGCCAAGGAAACGGGCATCAAACTGATCGCGACCAACGATACCCACTATTTGAAAAAAGATTACGCCAACGCGCACGAAGCGTTTATGTGTATCGCGATGAATAAGCAGTATGACGACCCCAACCGCCTGCGCCACAGCGTGCATGAGTTTTTCCTCAAATCCCCCGAGCAAATGGCAAAACTCTACGCCGACATCCCAGAAGTGATCGAAAACACCCAGGAGATCGTGCAAAAATGCGACCTTGAACTCGATCTTGGCAACCCCACGCCGCCAAATTTTAAATTCGTCAAGGAATACGCGCAGGCTGATGGTGTAGAGTACGACAATGACGCGGATTATTTTATCTACAAATGCAAAGAGGGCCTCAAAGAGCGCCTCAAACTCGTAGATAAGGATCAGCACCAGATTTACTGGGACCGGCTGCAAAAAGAGATGGATATTATCAACTCTATGAAGTTTCCCGGTTATATGCTCATTGTCTGGGATTTCGTGCGCGAATGCGAAGTGCTTGATATCCCCATCGGTCCCGGACGGGGCAGTGCCGCGGGCAGTCTTGTGGCGTATGTGCTTAAAATCACCAACATCGACCCGATGAAATACGATCTGCTGTTTGAGCGGTTTTTAAACCCCGAACGTGTCAGTATGCCAGATATCGATATGGACTTTTGCCAGGCAAGACGGGGAGAAATTATTGACTACGTGGTGGAAAAATACGGCCGTTATAATGTCGCGCAGGTGATCACCTTTGGTTCGATGCTGGCAAAAGGGGTGCTCAGGGACGTAGGCCGGGTACTTGGCCTGCCCTACGCCAAAGCCGACTCAATGGCCAAGCTGATCCCTGATGAACTGGGTATTGATCTGAAAACGGCGTTTGAGAAAGAACCAAAGATCAAAGAACTCATCGACAGCGACAGTGAAGCCGCAAGGGTTTGGGAGTTTTCCCTGGCCCTTGAAGGCCTTAAGCGAAATCCGGGAATGCACGCAGCCGGCGTGGTGATCAGCAATGAAGAGCTGTGGCACAAAACCCCGCTGTACAAGCCCTCCGGCGAAAATACGCTGGTAACGCAGTACTCGCTGAACTTTCTTGAAGACGTGGACCTGATCAAGTTTGATTTTTTGGGTTTAAAAACGCTGGATGTGATCGATAACGCCAAAAAGCTGATCCAAAACCGCTATGACACAACCCTTGATATCAACAATTTAAGCATGGATGACCCCAAGGTGTTTGAAAATATCTGCAGCGGCAGAACCCTTGGGATGTTTCAGATCGAATCAGACGGGATGCAGGACCTTAACCGCCGCCTGCGGCCAAACAACTTTGAAGAACTCATCGCCGTTTTGGCCCTGTACCGCCCGGGACCGATGGAATCGGGAATGCTGGATGACTTTATCGAAAGAAAACACGGTAAACAGGAAGTAAGCTACTTTTTTGACGAGTTTGAAAAAGTGCTCAAGCCGATCTTGGAACCCACCTACGGGGTGATTGTGTATCAAGAACAGGT
>CAYUAC010000043.1:0-15942 GCA_964442515.1 uncultured Campylobacterales bacterium
TAACCAAAATTACTCTACCGTTACTGATTTTGCCAGATTTCTGGGCTGATCGACATTGCATCCCCGAAGCAATGCGATATGGTAAGCAATGAGTTGCAGCGGGATTACCGAAAGAAGCGACATCAACTTCTCATCAATAGCCGGTATCTCAAGAGTATGATCCGCCATTTTCGAAATGGTGCTGTCCCCTTCAGTAATGATGGCAATAACAATCCCATTACGTGCCTTGACTTCCTGGATATTGCTGACGATTTTTTCGTAAGATTTATCATAAATGTGGGTGTTTAAAGTTGCCGTTCTTTCTACTTTTGTCGGGATATCTCTACACCCGACAAAAAGCAGTGTTATCATCAAGGATACTAAAATGTTTTTTTTCATAGCTACATTATAAAACAAAAAGCTTTAAAGCTTTTTGTTTTACTAAAATTTAACCACGTACTTGGCAGAAACGGTGTTGTTTGTATAATCACTGCCCTCACCCGAGTATTCATACGTAAAGTTGATATTGCTGTTTTTGGTCACCTCCTGTTCATACCCCACTCCGATTGCATACGACACTCTTCCGTTATCGATCGATTCGGCATCGGCTAACCGCAGTCCGCCTTGCGTTGTTGAAGCTACTTTGTCGTTTTTATCTTGCAGGTCATACCCGACATCCAGTGTCGTTAAAAACCTTGAACTCTCATCTGTTTTATAATTTGACACCAGTCCGATATTTAGCAGTGTCTCGCTTGTACTGAATCTGTCAACATCCAAATTGGCAACTCCCGCTTTGCTTTCGCTGTATGAGGGTGCGCTAAAGTGAATATATGCCAAACCGAGTGTAGGTTGCAACAGCCAGTTATTATTTATTTGATAATCTCTTATAAGTTTTGCATCAACGCTGGCAACATTACTGGTATAATCTGCTGTCGCATCTCCCGTAAGCGTCTGTCTGCTGGTATCAGTCATCTGCCAAGAGTATCCTAATTGATACAAAAACTTTGTTTTGTTATCAATGACGGGCATACTTCCATATCCTAAAACAGAAAACGCGTCTATATCAGAACTTTGATCTACGCCGTTTACGTCAACGTCTGCATTTGTATAAAACAATCCTACACCAAATTGCTGGTTATCTTTATTTGTTCCATCAGCACCTATACCAAATCCGTATGAACTTACATCATAGCCCGACAAACCGTCTTTATCTTTTTGTTTACCCCATGTACCAAAAGGCTTAAACCAGATATTTTTTTCGTTAAAAACTTCTTCACCCGAGTTTAAGCCGCTTACTCCGAATGTTTTTTGTCTTTGTCTTACGATCTTGGCAATTGATTGGGCGGTTTGTTTAGCTGCACCAACGCCCGCACCGGCTAGCTTTACCTCTAATGCATCCACCGCTTTTGCGACACACGAATCCGTTGGGCATGTATTTAACTTGGCAACAAATTCATCCATACCCGAATCAGTTGCTTTAAAATCCTCAAGCCGTTGTGCATTTGTATTAGCCGTAGGGTTTCCGCCGCCCGATACGGTTGAATCATGTATCGTCGAACCCGCTACGGTCATCAAATCTATCGTTGAGTTGTCATCTACGGAATCTGCGTCTTCGATGAGTTCAAAATTCAAAAGTGCTGAATTATCCGTTACGTTTAGAGTTCCGTTTACGGTTAAGCTATTGCTGGCTTCTACCACGTTATCTAATCTCTCGCCCGCTAACGCACCTGCATTGGTTGAACTGCTTAGTACATTTACGTCAATCGTACTTTCATCTTCAAACACCGCATCAGTTACTACTAGTTGCGAATAGGTGGTTCCACCTATCGTTCCATCGGTGTTTAAACCTATCTGTAACGTGCCGCTGTTGGTAAAATCTTTGATACGTGCATAGTTGCCCTCATCGCCGTTAGCATCGTGGGGCAAAGCTATCAATCCGGCATTATTGAGTGCAGCATTGACCATTATGTTACCGCGAAGCGATGCATCGGCGTTATTGATAACGGTTCCCGTACCGTTATGCGAATATGTCTCATCAATTGACAATGAATACCCGTCTTTACTCAAGCTTCCATCTATTGTTGCCGCTATGTTGCCGCTGTTGGTGATGTTTCCATCCATCGCAGTTCCTGCCATACTATTACCGCTGCCGTAGACGTAGATGCCGTATGCATCACCGTTAGTAGAAGCTACATTGATGTTGCCGCTATTGGTGATCTCTCCATCCATCCCGTCATATATAGAGATACCGTACGCATCATCGTTTGTAGAGGTGACATCGATATCTCCGCCGTTTACGATTTCACCGTCTAAACTTCCTAAAATATTAATACCGTACGTGTCGTTAGCACTTGATGAAGCGGTTATAGTGCCTGTATTTATTATTATCCCGGAATTTGCAGCCGATGCACTGCCGACGTAGATACCGTTTTTGCCCGCATCTATTGTGCCGCCGTTTAAGATATCGTTTTCATTGCTTACTTGTAACCATATACCGCTACCGTCTGCATCTATGCTTCCGTAGTTTGTGATAGTACCCGTAGCGGTATTGTTTTTTGCAACAATAGCACTTTGTGTACTTTTCAGCTTACCTGAGCTTTCATTGGTTATGCTTCCGTTGTTATCATAATGGATTCCGCCGTCATCGGTAAGGTAAATTGCCCGAGTACCGTTAATATCTCCGCTGTTGCTGATAGTTCCCGTAAAATCATCTACTGCTTGCACCGCAGGACCTCCCGCACCTTCGATGCTACCGCTTTCAGTAATGTTTAAATCATCACTTGCTCCAACCGTATCACCTGCTCCTCCTATTGATAATGGGCCTAGTATGGGTGTATTGACTTCATGCGTTGCCGCTTTTGCAACATCTACACAGACGCCTACCAAGAGGGCACAAACAACTAAAGAGATATTTCCGCCTTTTAATATCCTGAATCGTGATTTAGGATTTATATTATGTTTTTCTTTCATATTCTTCCTCCAATTGCCTCGATTTTTCAAAGTATAAAAAAAACAAGTGAGCAACTAGTGAGGTTTTCTTTTTTTTAAATGATTACAATTACGGTGAAAAGAAGCGAAGAAGTAAAAAATGCCGGGAAATAAAAAAGTACAACGGTAGTATTCACACCTTTCTGGCCTGCCCCCTCATTTTATTCCCCAAACAATACGTTTTCTTTTTGATGGATCATTTTTGCCGTAAAAACGCTTACGATCGTAAGCGTTAAGAGAGGAATGAAGAAAAAATAAAGCAGCAAAATATCGGGTCTGAAATCCCAGTAGGATTCAAAAAGTATGATGCTTATAATATAAGAACCCACACTGCCTAAGATGATGCCCAAACTGCTTGCGGCAAAGGAGAGAAAGCCAAACTCAAATAAAAAAGAGTTTCGGATGGTTTTGTTATCTACTCCGATCATTTTTAATCGCAAAATATTGTTTTTTTGCAAATTCATCTGATACTGAATAATAATAAAACTCATAATAAGTCCGATAACGATAGAGTAAATACTCATCGAATCGGTAATACCAGTGACATTGTCAACAAGTTTTGCAAACGTTTCAAAGAGGTTTTTCACATCGATAACGGTTAATGTCGGGAAGCGTTCAGACAGATTCAGCAGCATTTCAGAAGCGTCATAATCCCCCGCAGATATGGTCGCCAGCATCGTTTTGGGAGCATCGTTTATAGCCCCCTCCTGCAGAATGAAAAAGAAATTTGGCACAAACTCCGTCCACTGCACGCTTCTTATATTTACCACCACCCCTGTGATCTCAAGTCCCAAAACGTCAAAAACCAGCCGGTCGCCTACATCCAGCCCTCTTCTGTCTGCGTACCTTTCCTCCACGCTCACTTCTACGGGTTCTGAAAAATCTTCTGATTCATAACTGCCGCTAAACTCGCGCCCCTTTATACGTTCTTCACTTTCTTTGAGTTTATCTCTGTAGGAAAGATTTATCGCTGTGTTTTTCAACTCCCTATCCTGCCCGTTGCGCTCTTTTGCTGTCATCTTTTGGGAGTGTTTTGTAAAATCAACACCGTTTACCTGCACGATGCGCGCCCGAATCATGGGCGAAACGTTTTCTAAACGCCCTCCTTCACTCTTGACCAGCGCTTTTATATCCTCAATCTGCTGCTCTTGAGCGTCAATAACAAAAAAACGCGGTTTTTCCTCTACACTGTGTGTCAGGGCATTGGAAAGCGAGGAACCCGTTTGGGGGATGAGACTGAAAAACGCCGTGCATAAAAAGATTGCCGTAAAAAGCGTCAGGGACGTGTTTTTCTGCCTAACGATATTTTTAAGCGCAAGCGACAAAGGCAGACTGCGCAAATGCCCGGAAAAATCAACTTTTTTCAAAACAAAAGCACCCGCGGCAAAAAGCAAAACTATAACTGCCAGCATTGCCAGGGCAAAAAGAAGGCCTACGTTTTTCGCAGGCGTTACAAAGTGCGCAATCACAAGCAGCAGTAAAACAAAAGGGAAAAACCCAAACAGTGTTTTAAGAAAAGATTGTTTTTGTCTTTGCAGCATCGGCAAAATCAGGGGAAGTCCGATACTCACACTCAGCAGCAACAGCAGCAGCGAAGAGTACAGAAAAAAACGATAATCCATTGACAGATCAAAATCAAAATCCACAAGTTTTTCTACGATAGGCGTGACAAACTGTGCCGTGACCCCCATCAGGGAAAAGACGATGACTGTTGCAACCGTGATAAGCACAAACAGATGCAGGATATACGTCATGGCCAGGCTTTTTTTGCTTAAGCCCAGATCGTTTAAAACCGTGATATCTTTTTGATGTTTTCGCAAAAACCCCGTATAAAGATAGATAAGGCCCACCAAACCCAGAAAAAACGAGATCAGCGAAACCAAAGAGAGAAAGTTCGTCACAAACGTCAACACCCGCAGCAAGCGGTCTCTGCCGTCATTGGGTGAGAGTACTCTTAAGTTCTGATCAAGACTTTTTTCGATCCTGTTTTCGATCTCTTCCAACCGATCGTTGTCAAAATCCTGTTTAAAGGAGAAGTTGAGTTTATGCCTGGCCGTTGAGCCAAACTGTAAAAGTTCCGTTTCTTCCAGTCCCTGAGGGCTTATGTAGATTTTTGGCATAAAGCCGCTGAAATTGACCGTTTTTAAACTGTCCTTTTCAATAACCTTGGTTATAACAAACCGCTCTTTTCCGATCTTGACCTCACCGCCTGCCTGCAGACCAAGCAGATTCAAAACTTCCTGATAAGCCCAAACCTCGTTTGCTTCAGGCATCGGTGCATCGTTTGGATAAACAGTATTGTCTTGAAACACCAGTCCGCCGTAGTAAGGATACCCTTCATTGATTTTTACTACCTCCATCAGCCTGCTTCTTTCTTCAGAAGCCACCATACTCACGGTAGAAACCCCGCGGGTGTAATCTTTTATCTCAGGCAGCATGGTTTTGATCTTTTCTTCTTGATCGGAAGTGATGGCAAACCTGGAAGAGACGACAAGATCAGCCCCTAGCAGCACCTTTGCCTGGCTGTCAAGTGAACTGTCTATACTCGCTTTAAAAAACTGCAGATATGAAAGCGATGCGATAGCCAGACAGAAGTTGAATATAAAAATAACACTAAAAGATTTTGAACGGGCCAGTGCTTTTGCAACAAGTTCTGCTATCAACATTATTGCAAATTTCCCAAGACCAGTTCATACACTTTTTCACAACGCTTTGCCACCTCTTTGGAATGGGTCACGAGCACCAAAGTCGTATTGTTTTCTTGGATCAGTTCAAAGAGCGTATCCATGACCGCATTACCCGTTTCTTCATCCAGGTTGCCGCTTGGTTCGTCGGCTAAAATAATCTTTGGATTGTGAATCAGCGCTCTGGCTATGGCAACACGCTGTTTTTCCCCGCCGCTGAGCTGTGAGGGAAGGTGGTCTAACCTGTGCAAAAGCCCGACACTTTCTAAAAGCTTGGTTGCTTTGGCTTTGGGCCGGGATATATTGCAAACTTTGGCAGGAAGCATTACGTTTTCCAAAGCGTTAAGATAAGAAACCAAATGAAAGTTTTGAAAGATAAAGCCTATATTGCGGGCTCTGAAATCATTGAGTTGACTTTCTTGCAGGTTACTGTAAGAAACCGAATTTAAAGAGATATCGCCCGAATCGGGCTTAATAATTCCTGAGATAAGTGACAGCAGGGTTGATTTGCCGCTGCCCGATTTACCCATAATGGCTACTTTTTGCCCCTTTTGTAAATGAAAGTTTAAATTTTCAAATATCTCAATCTCTTGAGAACCCTGGTTGTAGGTTTTTTTCAATGATTTCAATTCCAGCATTACAACTCATCCTTTATAAATTCAAAAACTTTTTCTGCAATAACTGCATGCCCTTTGGCATTTGGATGAATACCGTCTTTTTGATTAAACTCTTTTTTTCCCGCAATATCTTGTAATAAAAAAGGCATACTTTTCAAGCTGTATTTTTCCTGGATATTCGTATACATATTTTTAAACCGCTGCGTATATTCAGGGCCGTAGTTTGGCGGGATGAGCATTCCCGCCAGCAATACTTTTGCGCCTGATCTCTGTGCCTGTCTGATAATCTTTTCTAAATTTTTCTGACTTTTATCAAGGTCCAGGCCCCGCAAACCGTCATTTGCCCCAAGGGCTACAAAAACCAAGGACGGCTGCTTTTTCATATACCATTGAAGCCTGGCAAGCCCGTCACTGGTAGTAGAGCCGCTGACGCCGCCGTTGATGACCGTAATCTTTTTATCAAGTTTGCTTTCGATCAAATCTCCGACAAGACGGGGATAGGCTTGCTCTTTACTCACACCAAGCCCCTCGGTCAAAGAATCCCCCAAGAATAAGACCGTCTGCCCTTTGGCATTGACAATCTGTACAGCAATGACAAACAATAAAAATATAACTTTTTTCATGAACCGCACCTTACAGGCTTGCCGAGGTTGTCATTCGCTTTGTTTCTTTGCCGTTTCTAAAATCTTTTTGCTCACATCCAGCGTGATGGTTCCGTTTTCGCCAAGGGCGGTCATGCCGTGGGCTTTTAGGCCGCTGAGGATATTGTCTATAACCTTATCATCGACATCATAGTCACTCAGGTTGGTTGAAACGCCAAGCGAGGTGTATAGTTTTTCTATCATATCGATCACTTCATCCGCAGAACACTCCCTCCCAAAGACGTTTTTGCCCATCTGCACGAGCTTGTCTTCTTTTTCATCCCGCATTTGGCGAAGCAGCGGCGGCTGGATGATAGCCAGGGTTCTGCCGTGGTCGATATCGTAAAAGCCGGTGAGTTCGTGCCCGATCATATGCGAAGCCCAATCCTGAGAGACCGCCGCGCCGATATAGCCGTTCAGCGCCTGGTTGGCCAAAAGCATCAGGTTTTCCTGCCAGTTTGGCTCTTTTCGCTCACTCCAGCGATCTGCCAGCGACACAAGCCCTTTGAGAATCGTCTCGGCGTAGCCATCATGCAGCAGCGAATCGTTTGGCTTGGTAATGTATTGTTCGCAGGTATGCACAAACGCGTCAATCAAGCCATTAGCCAGCTGCCTGTCGCTGAGAGTGCGCATCGTATGGGGATCAAGTACGGCAAACTTTGGAAACGAAAAGGCAGAGTGAAAAAAGCGTTTTTCACTGGTTGCTTTTTTTGTCAGCACCGCGCCCATGTTGGACTCACTCCCCGTTGCCGGCAGCGTAAGGACCACGCCCAGGGGAAGCGCTTTTTCAACCTCCGCGCTGCCATCAAGAAAATCCCAGCCGTCACCCTCATACTGTGACGCCGCTATAAGGTATTTACACCCGTCCACGACCGAACCGCCGCCGACTGCTAAAACAAAGGTGATGCCCTCATCTCTTACCTGTTTGACTGCTTTGTTCATCGTCTCATAGGTAGGATTTGGCTCCACGCCGCTAAACTCGCTCCACTCAAAGCCCTCAAGAGCCTGGGCTACCTGCTCGTAAACGCCGTTACTTTTGATCGATCCGCCGCCGTAGACGACAAGGACCCTGTCATCTTTGCTTAAATATTGTGGTATCTGTGTTATTTTGCCCTGACCAAAATGAATGGCTGTGGGGTTATAATAATCAAATTGTATACTCATATTATTCACTCCTTATTATAGTGTCCACGTAGCCTATCACATGTTGGTAAACAAAATATTACAAAACTTCCTGTTTTATAATACCTGCATAATTTGCCTAAACATCTCAGGCATCGCCGAGGGGTCCGTTGCCGTGATCATATTTGTATCAACGCTGACGGGTTTACCCGTATGAGTGGCACCCGCGTTGGTGATGTCATCTTTGATAGAGGGAAACGACGTCATCGACCTGTTCTCACACACGCCTGCTGATACCAGCACCCACGGTCCGTGGCAGATGGCGGCGATAAGTTTGTTTTGTTCATTCATCTGCTTTACAAACTCCAAAATTTTTGCGTCCGTTCTAAGCTTGTCCGGAGCGTATCCGCCGGGGATAAAAACAGTATCGAAATCATCGGCGCTTACTTCCGCTATTGCTTTATTGGCTTCAAAGGTGCCGCCTTTTTTGCCCGTGACCTTTTTTGCGCTTGTAGATATCACGTCCACATCATACCCTGCTTCTAAAAAGCGGTAGTAAGGATATAAAAACTCCACATCTTCTACCGTGTTTTCTATCAAGATCGCTGCTTTTGGCATGAATATTCCTTTGTGTATAAAGTTTAAAAATCAGGATATCAGTTATGGTCGGCAGGGTCAAGTGAGATTTCATAGAAATCATTATAAACTTTCTTAACAAAACAACTCTTCAATAAGCATTAAATTTGTCCTTGCTATCTTTTCATTAAACCCCACTCCCACACTGATGGCTTCATCTGCAAGTCGTACGACTTTTGTTTTATCTATTTTGCATCGCTGTATAAGTGCGGTAATATCTTTTTCATCATTTTGTGAAAATCGCAATAGTTTTGTTATGATCAAATCCTCGGGACTGAGCAGGTAAATCTTAAACTTATCATTAAAGATAGCACGCTACACCTCCCGTTATATATGCGTTTACCGGATGCTTCTTATGTGCATCGGGGATTTGCCGCGCTATCTCTTCTAAAATTTCATGAACTGCGTCAATATAACTGTTCATTAAAAGCTTCCGGTATTTTTATACAGCTCAAAGCGTTTATTGTCAAGTCCGTTGATCAAACCGTAAAGCTTTGCAAACCCGTCACCGTCGCGAGCTTGATTACCGTGATAAAAAGAGATTGTATCTCTTATTTTTTCAAATGAAAAATTTAATTTCAAAGGCTTATGAGATAGATATGTATAAAGATACGCGCATCGCAACCTTGCTACTTTTGATAAGGCGTCATCTTTAGCCAATTTTTTCCATACACCGGGGTCTCGATCCAAAAGCAACGGATAGAGATATTTTTCAAACTCCAGCAGTGAAGTAAAGTACTTTTCATTTTCCACTACTTTTACATAGGTGCTCCTGTCGTTTTGAGCCAACAGCCTTTTTGCCGTTTTATAATCCAGGTTCTGCAAAAGTGAGTACAATTCCTCCCTGTTGCCGTTTTTCCAGTTTCTCAAAGTCCGGGTGTCCACATGCAACAATTGATGCATCTGTGTTTGTGTCATTATGGACTCCTTTTTTCTTAATTATAGGTAATTATTTCCTATTTTGTCAAGTTCTAATACACAAAGGACGCCATCACTTTACTTCCCCCTCATAAAATCCTGTCAGCGGTTGGCTGTAATTTGGTACGTCATCGTAGCTAAACAGCGCAAAGTATTTTGCAATTGCAGGGGAACCGAAATCATCAAAGGTGTAGTTGTCTTTGCCCGCATAAAGTTTATCGCCGTCATAGGGATTAGAGGGTGGATGAAACCTGTTTCGCACTACATACACCCCCACAAAATCTTCATCGCTTGGGTTTTTCCAAGTCAGCTTTATCTTGCCGTTTTCACTGCCAATTTGCAGATTCGCAGGCTTTGGCAGCGGATTTCTTCTTCGCCGGATATACTTTACCGTCAGCGTCGCATCCTCATCCCACTTTACGGCATGATCTTTGGTGATAGAAGAGGTCGGTTTGATGATAAATTTTGCCTGTGTATTGTTTTGATGCCTTTGTTCCAAAGAAAGCTTTGAAAAGCTGTCAAAGATAAAAAAGTGCTTTTTACTCTCTTTTAACTCTGCTTGGCTTACTTCATATCCGATAAACTCTATCCGTTCTCTCTCTTTTATATCTTGATGATTAAGTTCTGTGATATCGACAAACTCTACATTATAATGGATATCTTGTCGTGATTTTGTTATTGTTTTGTTTTTGATATTTATATACGCTTGGGTAATGACTGTTTTTTCAAAATCAGGCAGCGATGCTAGATCAAACTTCATATAGCCGTATATTTTTTTATTCTCTTCATCATACCCGCAAGCAAGTTCTTTTTGTACAATCTTATCTTTATATACCGTTGCTATATTTTTCGCAGGAATTTCTAAAGTTTTTTCGGGAACGGTGTATTTGATGTAAAGATTGGGACGGTAATGTATCCCGCCGCCAAACTTGCCGTATCCCAGATCAAACATCATCATTTGCGAATCTCTGCCAAGGGGCAACTGCGTAGGTCCCGAGATTCTAAACAGTACGGAGTTGTGCTCTTGCAGCTGCGTTTGCAAAAGATTTTTTTCGTAATCGTTAAATCGCCAATGGCTCCAGATACCCTGGGTAAGCTTTTGTGAGGGGATCGTCATCCCCAAGGTTTGAAGCAGTTCACATTGATCGATTTGCTCATAATCGGTGATATCGGCGACACTTTGCTTATCCACAAACGAGATCGACCACTCGCCGTATTTTTCTATCTTTGCGTTGACGCGGTTCAGCGGATACAGCGAAAGCTTTGCTTCAATGATGATTGCATCCTTTGGCAGCGAATCCAAAGCAAAATCCATCACTCCGTAGCTGACACCTCTATTTTCACTCACCCCGATAAAGAGTGAGTTTTTACCAAAATGAGTTCTGTTTTGTTCAAGCGTTTTTTGCGCGGTATATCCTACGGCATTTGGGGCGGGAAATACGGTACGAAAAAATTCACTGTTTTCAAGTTCGGTTTGCACTCTGACTTGCGGGGCAAAGGGTGATTTAACGCCCGTAATATTGTGTATCGCGCGGATTGAGTAGTAATAATCCCTGCCGCTGCTTAGCTCAATATCGGTAAAATTTGTTTGCGTAGTCACTCCAACAAGCGAGGATTCATTACACGCTTTTTTATTTTCACTGTTGCGATAAATTTCAAAATAGATATTGTTACGCCCTTCATATTCCCACTGCAAGCTTACTTGCGTTGCCGTTTTTTCCGTAGCGGTGAAATTTTGCACTCTTACGGGTGCATTATGCGAATAGTTGTGTGCTTCACTCAGTGCATACAGCAGTGCAGGAATATTTTCATGGATACTTTCACTCATATTTTGCATATAATCGGGAATATTTTGCGTACCCACCTCAACAACTGCCGCGATGATGCCTTTGCTGTAGTAATACTCCCTGCCGCTGCCGCTGATCAGTTTTGTCGGCGGTTTCCCCCTGTGTATGCCGTACTCTCTGCCGGTAACTTTATGGATCTCATGGTTCATGTTAGCACATATCGTATTGAGGTCGGTTCCTTCAAGTTCGGCTTCATGGTTGAATTTGTGCGCGGGGAAAAACACGTTGCCCTGAGAGTGGTAATCAAGGGCTATGGTGATATTGTCATGGCTGTCGACAAACTGTTTGATCGCTTGCGTTTCAGGTTCGCTAAATGGCTCGGGGCCGCCGTAGACATTAGAAGAGGTGTCTTTAATTTTTTGATATCCGATACTAAAGTTTCTGTTAAGATCCACCCCGAAACTGCCGTCTTTATTGTCTCTTCTGTTTTTTCTCCAAAAAGAAAAGTGATTTTTGCTGTATTCAAACCCGTCGGGATTCAAACACGGCACGATATATAACGTGTTGTGTGTCAGTGTCTGCAGCACCTTCGGATTGGTTTCATAATTGGTTAAGATATACTCTATAAACGCCACTGCCAATTCATTGCCGATCCACTCTCTGGCGTGGATGGTTCCGGTATAAAGCAGTGCGGGTTTCAAGTGCGCATTTTGAATATTTAAAGAGATCGTTGCAAGCATGATATCCCGTTGTTCCCATGTCGTGCCAATTGTCTCTATAGTGATTAATTGTGGATATTTTTTCTGGCAATCTTTGAGAAATTCGCATGTTTGCGCATACGATTTATACTGTTTTTTCATAATTGTTACAATTCCTTTTTCTTGTATGCATCCCATACACTTTGCAGTTTTTGCGTTATCTTTTTGCTGATGCCTTTGATCTTTGTAAGCATTGTCGGGTTTTGTTCCAGCAGCGTGACCAGTTCGTTTTTGCCGCCAAACTCATCTAAAATTTTATTATACTTCTTTTTGCCGATCCCTTTGACCGACGTTACCACCTCTTTGAGCTCTTTTTTAGAAACGTTTGGGATCATTCTTGCCGGCAGTTGTGATTCGTCGCCGCTTGTAGCAATCTGCGCTGCATCTGGTTCTTTGACCTCCATGCTTTTGAGATCTTTCAGTCCAAATCGATCTTGAAAGTTGTATTTGCTACTGGGCCACTCTTCCTCGGTGGTATCTACACTGTTGTGCATTGTATACACGCTGTCAAGTTCATGCAGATAATACTCGCCATCGACCAAATATTTCTTTTTCTTACCGAAATACGCGCCGTCATAGCTTGGGCTGTACTTTCCAAAGGTAATATAGCGCATCGTCCGAAGCAGCGATTTATCTATTTTGCTCAATTCTTCCCAATTAAAAACAGGGATATGAGGCTTTTGAAAAGTGCCATTACCAAATTTCCACATCAAATATCCTCCGATCCAATCCCTGATATAGGGAAAGGCGGCAAACGCGGTGGCACATTCTAAGATGCGTACCTTGCCGTCCACGCCGTAAGCGATATCACACGCCCAGTATTCCGCGTTAGCAGCTTTGGAGCTTTTGACAGCAAGATCAAGCACTTTTTTTGGCACATCCATATAATCCATACTTCCGCCCTGGGACGTATTGGTCAGCCACTCACCCTGCGGCGGCCGTCTCCAAAAAGCACACACGGGTTTGTGCCCGATAAGCATCACGCGGATATCTGCTTGCATGGGCACGAAATCCTGCACATAGATAGGATGGTATTTTTTTGTCTTCAAAAGCTCTGTCGCCTCCTTGGCACTGTCGAGTTTATGTACAAAATATCCGCCGTAGTTTGAGGGGCCGTAGGACTTTTTAATAATCTTTGGATAGTTTGCTTGCTGCAAAAACTCCTGCCCTTTATCTCTATCGTAAAAGATACGTGTTTTAGGCACGGGCAGTTGGTATTTCCAGGCAAATCGGGTTACGTTTTCTTTGGATTTGTTGCAAAACTGCGTATCCAGTGAGGGGACAAACTGCACGTTTGGCAGGGCGTTGCTAATTTGCCTAAAGGTTTCATACGCCGTGGCGGGGATGTTGCCTATAAGCACGTCGATTTTTTTTGTCTTTATCTCTTGGATGAGTCTGTCTTTGTCATTGCCCCAGTGATAGGTTACTACCTCGATTTTATCCGGCCAACCTTTGAAGTTGGATTTGTCAAAAAACCGCAGCACGTAATCCATATACAAAAGCCCCAGTTTGGGTAGGTTTTTTCTTTTTGTAGCCACTATTTTTCCTTCTTTTTTGTTTTTCTATCTATCAGGTTTGCGATCAGTTCTATCTTTTTATCATTAAAATCAAGCCCTAGTTTTTCCTGCTTGGGTGTTGCAAAAGCGGGAATACCGTTTACTTCAAGTACCACGTAGCGTTCTTTTTTTCTGTCATACACGATATCAACACCTGCTATATCAAGTCCGGTGATCTTTGTGGCTTTCAGTGCCAAATCAACTACCGCGTCATTAGGTTCTCGCACAAAAACGCTGCCGCCGCTGCTGATATTGGTTCGCCACTCTTTGATCCCCGCTTTTCGTCCATAGCAGCCTACAAACTGCCCATCGACTATATCGATACGGTAATCGGTATTATCATAATCGATAAATTTTTCTACATAAAAATGGCGTATATCCATCTGATTTAAAAAGGGCATCAGCATATCAAGACTTGCTTCGCTTTCTATCTTGGTAAGCCCGATACCGCCCCAGCCGTCAGTGGGTTTGTATACCATTTTATCCCATTTTTTCATTACTTGCGTTAAGTGATGGCTGTCATCGCGGTGACACAGGTGATACTCCGGCGTTACGATGCCGTGATTTTGCAGCAGGATTGAAGTGTGAAATTTATCTTCAGTTAGTTCAAACGCATCAAAATCATTCACAGTGGGAATCAATCTGCTCAAGGCTTTAAACAGATACATTTGATACTGCGTCTGCTCGCCTGCATTATAAGAAAAAAACAGATCAAGTTTATTTACTTTGATCTCTTTTTTTTCATTGCAATCACTTTGGCAAATAATATCACCGTTTTGCGCAACGGCATGTCGAAGATTGAGTCCCGTCACGGTATCGATATCTCTATCTTGTAATTGTTGTCGTAATTTCTGCTGGATCACATCTCCACCGCCGTTTTGATAAAGCCATATCCCTACTTTTCTGTTATTTCCCATTTTCAATCCTTTCTTTAAAAGTCATAACTATTTGATTGATGAAAATTCAATATCTTGCCCACCATATCGATACGCTGTACAAAACTGCTTTTAAGCGCTCTTTCTTTATCGGTATGGTCACCGTCTCCGTAAGGACCGAAACCATCCAGTGTGACAACCCCGCAGCTTGCGACATGGTTGGCATCACTCACGCCGCCTCGTTTTTCGGTGGGGATGTTGTATCCGCTTACCTTTTCCAATCTTTTTATCAGCTGTGTTTGGGCACTGTTTGGCTCCATCACGTCTCTTTGGATATGTCCGCTTAAACGCGCACTTGTGCCTTTGACGTATGCAGTGTCGGTAATGTTTTGCAAAGCATTAAGCAGCCTGTCTCTTTCATCTTCGCTTTCATAGCGAATCTCTAAAAGAAGCGTACATTGCGGGCTGATGGTATTGGCTCCGATGCCGCCTTCTATCTTGCCCACATTGACCGTGCTGCCCAGTGCTAAATCCGTCAACTCGGTGAGTTTTTGCAGCTTGTAGCTAGCTTCTAGGTTGGCGTTAATCCCCTCCTCATAGCGTACGCCCGCATGAGCAGCCCTGCCCGTGATCGTAATCGTATAGGTACCCACACCTTTTCGCCCCGTGACCACTTCGAGGTTTTTACCCGCTGCTTCAAATACAAAGCAGTAGTCATACTTTTTCGCCAGTGCAAGCGTCAACGCTTTGCTGTCGTCACTGCCGCTTTCTTCATCGCTTACTAAAAAAAAGTCTATATTATAGATGGCACCGTTTTGTTTGTATACTGCTTTGAGCGCTTCTAAAGCGACGATATTGCCGCCTTTCATATCACACACTCCGGGGCCGTAGACCCAGTTTTCATCTTCACTGAAGCTTTCAAAGTCATCAAGAGCAAACACGGTGTCGTTATGTCCTAAGAGCAGTATCTTAGCCCCGGCAACCTTTTTGCTTTCAAAAAGACAGTGATCGCCTATAATCTTTCTTGGATAGATCGTTGTTTCAAACCCGAGGGGTTCCAGCCACTGCCGCATCTGTCTTGTTACGCTGTCAACGCCGGTTTTATTCTGGGTATAAGAATTGATTGTACAGATTGTTTCTAAATCTTTTAAATACTGCATTGTTTTGTCATCTTGTAGGTTTGTAGGATGCGAAAGAGTAAGTCTTTGCATGGATTATATATAGTTTACCGTATCAAATAAACCGACTGCGTTGTGTCATTACATTGTATCTAAAAAAGGTCCAATCAAGCAGCAGATGACAGAGATTGCTATAAGCTTTCCTGTGCTAGTATGAGATATGTTTATTTTGAACCTGCATGCACCGCAAGCCACAGCGCGTC
>CAYUAC010000044.1:0-15100 GCA_964442515.1 uncultured Campylobacterales bacterium
ATCTGCTACAATGTAGCTTAAAAAAGGTTTGCCATGAGCCTGCTGGAACAAAAGAGTTTCATCCAATCGATCCCGCCCTTTGATAATTTACAAACCCATGCTTTGAAAAAATTCTGCGAGCATCTGGATATCGAGTATTTTCAAAAAGGCACTTTCCTTATTGACAACAACACACAGGAGGAAAAACTCTACTTCATCATCAAAGGCAAGGTCCAAGAGATCGATCCACAAACCAAGGAAGTGATCTCCATTTACAACAAAACCGAATTTTTCGATCCGCTGGCTTTGATCGAACACCGGGTCAAAAACCACTTTTACTGCCTGCAAGAATGCATCTGCTACACCGTAGACAAAGATATCTTTTTAAAAACGGTGTATGCCAACAAAAAGCTGGAGCACTTTTTCTTTCAATCTATCTCCCAAAAGCTTGGTACCAGCCTGACTGATGACCAAAACAAAGAGTTAGCCAACTTCATGGTCGCCAGAGTCAGCGACGCCTTTTTACAAAAACCCCTGAGCGTGGGTTACGATACCAGTATCCACGACGCTGTCAAGTTCATGAAAGACAATGCTATCTCTTCACTGCTTGTCACTGATAACAAGGGCTTTTACGGCATCGCCACCGATACCGACTTTCGCGAAAAAGTGATCTTGGAAAAGCTCAGCTACGACGAACCCGTGGGTAATATCAGCACCTTCGGGCTTATCAGCGTTTACGCAGACGACTTTTTATTCAACGCCCAGATTCTTATGACCCGCCACAACATCAAAAGGGTCCTGGTCAAAGACAAAGATGACAATATCACCGGTATTTTGGATCAAATCTCTCTGACGAGTTTCTTTTCTTCTCACACCTACTCCATCGCCAACGAAATCGACATGGCTGCCGATATAGAGGAGTTGAAAAAAGCCAGCAAAAAGTTCATCCGCATCATCCAGTCACTCTTTGCCAAAGGCGTCAAGGTCCGCTATATCGCCAACTTGCTCAACGAACTCAATAAAAAACTCTTTGAAAAGATCTTTCTCCTGCTGGCCCCTGCTCAGCTGATCCACCACTCCGCGCTTTTGGTAATGGGCAGCGAAGGCAGAGGCGAACAGATTCTGCGAACCGACCAGGATAACGCGCTGATCATCTCAGACCGCTGTCCGGTGCCAAGTGATCAGATCGAGGAGTTTTCCAAACAGTTCACTCAAGCCCTGCTTGATTTTGGCTACCCGGAGTGTCCGGGCAATATTATGCTTAGCAACCCCTACTGGAACAGAACCCAGCAGGGCTTTAACGACCTCATCGACACATGGCTGAAGCGAAAAGACGATGAGGATTTCATGCACTTGGCCATCTTTGTGGACGCCAGCTGCATCGCAGGCGACGGAAGGCTTTTAAAAGAGGTCAAAAAGCATCTTTTTGCCTCCATTGAGGATTCGGCGTTTTTTACCAGCAAATTTGCCTCACTGGCACTGACCTTTTCCACGCCCCTTGGATTGTTTAACGATTTTGTCACCGACAAGGATGAACACAAAGACGAACTGGATATCAAAAAAGGCGGCATCTTTCCGCTGGTACAGGGTATCCGCACCCTGGCTTTGCAAAACGGCATCACCCAGACAAACACCAACGCCAGGGTCAACGCGCTCAAAAAACAAAAGGTACTGGATGAGGAGTTTGCCAAGGAGTTGATCGAATCGTTTAACTTTTTAAACACGCTTCGCCTTAAAGCCGGCCTGCAAAAGCTTGATGAGGACAAAGCGATAGATAATTACGTCAACCCCAAGTATATGAGCACGATTGAGCGCGATATGCTCAAGGATTCGTTTAAAATCGTCAACCGTTTCAAAAAGTACATGACCACGCAGTTCAGGCTTGAATATGTTTGATCGCATCAAAAACTATTTCAACCACCGGCGGCTCAAAGACGCCAAGTTTGACTTTTTATTCGATGAATACGAAGGCGGGGAATACGTCTGCTTTGACTGTGAAACAACCGGGCTTGACCCCAAAAAAGACGATATTATCTCTATCGGAGCGGTCAAGATACAAAACGGCAGGGTTTTAACCAGCCAAAAGTTTGAACGTTTTGTCAAACCGGAGACAAAGCTGCAGGCTGAAAGCATCAAGATCCACCACATAAGACAGTGTGACGTAGAAGACGCCAAGGATATTGAAGAAGTCATTGAAGAGTTTTTATATTTTATCGGCAACCGCCCGCTTGTGGGGTATTACCTTGAATTTGACGTAGCCATGATCAACAAATACGTCAAACCCCGCCTTGGGATCAAGTTGCCAAATAAACAGCTTGAAGTTTCAGCCATCTACCATGACAAAAAGATCGGCCTGATCCCCCAGGGCGTGATCGATCTGAGGTTTGATTCGATTATGAAAGATCTGGGTCTGCCCATCCTTGGCAAACACGATGCCATCAACGACGCTATTATGACGGCGATGATGTTTGTGAAACTGCAAAGCGTTTCAAAGCTGAGCTCATAGCTGTTACTTTTGAAAAAATTCCTCTTTGGCCAGCTTCAGCGACGCGTCCAGTTCTTCCCATGCCGACTCAAATCCCTGCTTCAGGGTTTCAAAAGCATTGCTTGAGGAGGTTTTGAGACTGTCCAGCTGCTGACTCAGTTCTTTTCTTTTCTCCTGCAATTCCTGCAGTTTGTGTTCATACTTTATTTTCTGATCTGCCGTTGCTTCTTTAGCCCTGGCTTCCAGCAGTTTAAGCTGCGCATCGACCTCTTCCATTTTGGCCTGCGCTTTTTGTTTAAACGCATTGTTTATATCCATAGTTATAAACTCCTTTCTTTAAGACACCTCTTTTTCATTGTAAAGGTTTATGTTTAACAAAACCTAATTTTTTTCTGAATCTACACACACATCCCGTAACCAGTCAAGCATCACGGGGATAAAGATCAATGACACCAGCACGCCCGCCAGCGTCCCAAAGATCAACGCCGCCCCCAGTCCGCCGAAAATCGGATCGGCCGTCAACAGGATACTGGCCAGCGCCACCGTTCCTGCGGTCAAAAAGATTGGCTTGGCTCTGGTAGCCGTGGCAATAGCGATCGCTCTTTTTTTCGGCAACTCTTTTTTCACCATCAAAATTTTCACAAAATCAATCAGCAGCATTGAGTTTCTTGAACTGATCCCCATCAGCACGATAAAGCCGATCATCGACGTCGCGGTCAGATAAAACGTATTCTGGGTAAAAATATCCATCAGCCAGTGCCCGATAATGACGCCAAACAGCGACAAAAAGCTGCCAAGCAGCACCACAGAAGCGATCGAATAGCTTTTATAATACACCACAAGCACTACAAAGATAAGCGCAAGCGCGGCGACAAACGCCAAACCCAGATCCGCGAAGGTATTCAGGGTCACGTCCATCTCCCCGTCCCAGACAAGGGTATAGACTTCCCCGCTCTCTTTTGCCTCCAGCCGCAGATTCAGCAAATCCGCGTTTGTTACCCTGTAGCCGCCTGCTAACTCTTGCTTGATCGCCGTTCTTGCTTCAAGCAGCGGATACACCTGGGACGTCATATCCGCTTGGGCGGTAACCCGCGTTACCTCCCTGAGGTTTTTGGTCTGGATCTGGGGAACAGCTTTCACCGCTTCTATGGAAACCACTTCGCCCAGCGCGACGCTTTTGCCTTGCGCATTCATCAGTTTCAAATTCATCAGCAGTTGGCGCAGCTGCTCTATTGACGGCTGCGTGAGCGTAGCAGCCTGTGCATCTAAAATCAAAAACAGCTGCAGCTGCGATGCGTGATCCTTGCTGTTTTTCACTCCCACGGCCGAACCCTCAAACGCAAGATGCAAAATCTTATTCACCTGAGCGACGCTGAGACCTGAGCGGCGAAGCTTGTCTTTGTCGATAACAAGATCATACTGCGTATAAATCTCTTCATGCGAAATATCCACATCCACAAGGTTTGGCGTATCATTTAAGATGCGAGCCAGATTCTCTGCCAGTTCGCGCTTTTGCGTACCGCCGGGTCCGTAGAGTTCAATCACGATGGCTGCAAGCGTGGGAGGGCCGGCGGGCTGTTCGATCATCTTAACCGTACTGCCCTCAACCAACGCTTCGCAGCTGCTTTTAACAGACGGGCGCAGACGGTGGACCATTTCAAAACTTTTTTCCTCCCTGCCGTGTTTATCGGTCAGATTCACCACGATTTCAGCTTTATTCTCCGCGTTTTTCTGTGCGCTGCCCTTGACAAGCCCCGCGTAATCAAGCGCGGCCCCCTCGCCAATAAAGATGGAAACGTCGGTCACTTCCCTCTCCTGTGCCACAAGCTGCGCGACGCACCTGCTGACTTTTTTAGTCTGGGATGCGCTGCTGCCTTTTGGGGTGTCTACATAAACAGAAAAGGTGTTGGCGCTTTTGCCCGGCAGCATTTTGGCCAGTACCGCTTTGCCGGGAAGCATCATAAGCGAGCCGAAAAAGACTGCAAGCGTTGCCGCGATTACGGCGATTTTTTTTGGTTTTGAATCCAGTACGCCGTAGATCAAATTTTCAAACCGTTTCACGACGCACCTCCTTTTGGCTTTTTCAACATCCGCTTGGCAAGATAGGGCGCGAAGATATAGGCAATCACCAGCGAGGCAAACAGCGCAACGGGAACATTAAGGGGGATGGGTTTCATAAACTGCCCCATCATCTGCCCCACAAAAGCCATGGGAACCATAGTCAGAATAATGGCCACCGTTGCCACGTTGGTCGCCGGCCCGATCTCATCGGTTGCCTCAACCACGATGGTATCGATATCTTTATCCCTTGAATCGTGTTCATGCAGATGCCTGTGGATATTTTCAACCACGATGATAGCTGCGTCCACCAGCATTCCAAGGGCCACCATAAAAGCAAAAAGCGTAATGCGGTTGATCGTCTGATCGGTCATATACGCTACAAAGATCGTCACGGCAAAAATGGCAGGAACGGTAAAAGCAACGATCAGCGATTCCTTCCACCCCAGGATAAAAACCAGCAAGCCGACCACGATCACCATCGAAATAGCAAGATTGGTAACAAGACGGTTAACAGAAGCGTTGGCCCGCTTACCGTAATCTCTGGTAATGATATAGCCTATGCCTTTTTCCTGCAGTTTCGGCCCCAGCTTTTGCATCTTTTGTCTGAAATCTTCGGCGACAAAAACGGCGTTTGTCCCTTTGAGTTTGGAAACCTCCAGCGTTACCTGCTGCACGGTTTCTGGCACATCACTCTTTTTATGAACCAGGTAGCTTTGCTTGAAATTACTGATGTCGGGGCCAAACCGCACCGTGGCCACATCTGACAGATAAACCGGTTTGCCCGAATGCATCGCGATGATAATATTTTCGATATCACCTTTATTCTCTATGGCATCCTGCACGCCAAAGACCGTAAGCGAACCGTCTGAACTTTTTATATCGGCGTTTGGCGCGCTGCTGCTAAGCGATCGCAGCTGCTTTTGCACCATCTGCAGCGAAAGATTGTAGCTGCCAAGCCTGTGGGGGTCGATCAGGATATTAAACTGCGGGCGCTGTTCCCCTTTCAGCGTCGTTTTGGATACGTTTTCGATCGCATTGATTTCATGCTGAACCTGCCTTACCTGTTCAAAAAGCTGTGTCTGGGTCAGTTCAGAATCCTGCCTGGCATAGAATGCGGCAGTCAGTATTGGCACGTCGATATCGATATCAAAGGGTTTGATAACGGGCTGTTTCGTTCCTTTTGGCAAGATGTCAATATTTTGCATCACCTTGTCATAGAGTTTGAGGTTGGATTCTTCCCGGTCCTGGCCCAGGTAGTAATGCACGTTGACAATCCCCACGTCGTTTTTCGCAATCCCCTCAATCTCTTTGATCCCTTTGATTTCACGCAGTTTGCGCTCCAGCGGTTTTATCACGATATTGCGCACCTTCTGCGCATCAGCCCCGGGCATAGCGACGATAACAGCACCGCCGCTTATCTGCATCTGCGGGTCTTCCTCTCTTGGCGTAATCATCAAAGACAGATGCCCCACCGCAAACAGAAAGATAGCCAAAAGCGGGGTGATAGGATTATTCAGAAAGCTTTTTGCGAGTTTACCCGCCAAATCTTTAGGTCTGTAACCGCCCATTACCGACCGCCTTTAACCACTGCTTTGGCATACATCCCCGCATACAGGCCGTCGGTTTTTTCAAGCGTAATCTTGACCCTGAAGGTATGGCTTTGCGCGTCGGCGGCATCTAAGACCGCAGTCACGCTTGCTTCCTCCTCATATCCGGCAGATTCGGCGATCACGGTTACTTTCATCCCTTTTTTTATATTTTTACGCTGCTTTTGAGAAATATCGGCGACAAGCTTGAGTTCGTTTTGATTGGAAATAATCACCGCCGGCGCTCCCGGTGCGGAGAGTTGACCGGGTTTGACGTTTTTTTCAATGACGGTTCCGGACACCGGCGCGGTAAGCTCATAATACGCATACCGGCTTTCAACCGCCCGCAGGGATGCCTTGGCCTGCTGAATCCGGCGCTTGTGGATAGACAGCAGGTTTTTGGCATTTTTCATCTTCAGCCGCATCTGTTCCAGTTCATGTTTTGAAACCATATCTTTTGCATACAGGCGTTTGTAACGGCCGTAGTTTCTTTTGGCGTCATCAAAACGGTTTTGGTACATATTCTTTTCAAATTCCGCCTGCTGAACCTGCAGCACCGTCTGCGTCTTTTGCGCATCCAGCTGCGACGTATCGATCGAGTACAGCTTCTGGCCCTTGTTGACGGTATCGCCCTCACTGACAAAAACCTCTTTGACAAACCCCTGCCCGCTTGCGGCGACCGTTGTCTGCTGCGTGCTTGTTATCACGCCCCCAAAAGTCATCCCGCCGGCATACACGGCCGCTGCCGCGGCAAACAATATAATGATTTTTTTCATAACCGCTCCTGTTCCAGCATTTTCATCAGCGCAAATATTTCTCTGTTGCGCCGGTTGTGTTTCTCTTTGATCGATATCACCGTTTCAATCAGCTGCGAATGCTTCTTGACCACGTCATTGATATCGGCCAGGCGGTGTTTGTACCTGCCCCGGTAATTTTCATACATCTGTTTGTAAAAGCGTTTCTGCCTGCCCAGACTGCGCAGCGAAGCGTCAAGCTTTTCGATACGGGTTCGGATCTTTTTTACTGTCAGTCCCGCGGCGTCTTTGGCCAGTTTCAGCTGTGAAGCCTGTTTTGCGCGTTTGATCTTGGCAACCTGCATCCGCGCACTGTCGCCGCCGCCGTTAAACAGATTCCACTCAAGACGCGCACCGACGGTGTAGCTGTCTTTTGCGCCAAAATCGTTCAAAAACGCATTATCGCTGCTGCCGTATTGGGCAAAAGCCTTTACCTGTGGAAGAAATGCGGCGTTTTGCGCTTTAAGCTGCTGTTTTGCAACCTGCAAACCTGTTTGCACCATCTTCGTATCGATATCATTGTCGATATATTGCTGTGTATCGGCTTTTGGAACCGCCAGCGGCGCTTTTTTATACGCGATACGCGAAACGGGCCGGTCCAGCAGAAAAGAGAGATAATCATACGCCAGCCTCTCATCGGCCCCGGCCTGTTCTATCAACTCTGTTATACGTGCCTTTTTCGCTTCTACCTCAAAAATATCCACCTCTTTTACATACCCCTCCTTATGCATCTGCACGACCGTGTCATAAAGCGTGTCCAGGTTGTTTTCAAGCGTATCCAGATCGCTGCGGTAACTGTGCAGCAGTGAAATGTCATAAAAGGTTTTTTTCGTTTCATACAACTTCTGGCGCACGATCTTTTCTCCCTCAAGCCGGCTCAAACGCTGTAATGAACGCGCGATCTTTTCATGACTGTTTAACCGTCCGCCCGTATACAGGGGCACACTGTAGGCAATCTTGGTTTCAAAATGGTTTCTGGGGCCGGGATAATTGAGATCATCAGGCTCGACGGTAAGGACGCTTGAATCCATGGGATCTGGTTTGTGGTTTAAAAAATCCTCAAACCCGAAATCCCCGAAATCGGCTTCCCTGCTGGCCAGCTTAAAGCCAAATACGTTCCCGGCGTCGTTGGATCGCACCGCCGAAGTGCTCAAATCCAGACGCCCGTACTGTTTGGATGCGGCAAGTTTTGTCTTATACTCGGCGATTCTGGCTTCATGCCGGGCCAGCGCGATTTCGGTATTGTTTTTTTTGACAATATTTAATGCTTGATCTAATTTTAAAGCATTTTCCTGTGCTGCCGCGCCAAAAGCGGACAACGCCAGAAAAAAAGTAAGAAATCGCAGCATACTGTTCTCCGTTTTTGTAAATCTGGTTTACATATTGTAAAGGTTTTTTTCGTGTTTGTCATTAATTTTTTCTCTTTGACCTCTAAAAATTAATAATCATACTTTTAGTTATACTTGTTATAACTTCCCATTATTATTAAACTCTTTTACTCTTTGTAATAATTTATAGTTATAATAATTTGAATATATAAAACAAAATTCTTTCTTCGTTTTAGCCGTATTTAACATTCACTTCAGTCAACCGGGTTTACAATGAAACGCATAAGGTCATTTCTAACGTTCCAAAAGGGGTATTAGAGGTGGTCTTAAATCTTTTGCGAACAAGGAAAGAATATGGCAAGATTAGTCGTATTGGGCGCAGGTGTTTCCGGACATACCGTTTCGACATTTGCGAAAAAATGGCTCGGGGACGACCATGAAGTCGTTGTCGTCACGCCCAACAGCAGATGGAACTGGATTCCTTCCAATATCTGGGTCGGCGTGGGACAGATGAGTAAGGAAGATGTTACGTTTGATCTGCAAAGCGTATATAACAAGATAGGCATAGACTACCGGCAGGCAAAAGCCGTAAGCATCCACCCCGAAGGCAGTGAAGAAGAAGCAAAACCGTTTGTAACGGTTGAACACACCTCCGCTGAGAAAGAGGGACAAACAGAAGAAATCAGTTATGATTACCTGGTCAACGCAACCGGCCCCAAACTCAATTTCGGCGCTACCGAAGGCTTGGGACCTGATGGCAACACCCACTCTGTGTGCACCGCAGACCATGCCACCAAAGCTTCACACGCGCTGCAAGAAGCGATGGAGAAGATGCGCGGGGGCCAGCGGCAAAAGTTTCTCATCGGTACCGGCCACGGGATGTGTACCTGCCAGGGGGCGGCGTTTGAGTATATTTTCAATATCGATACCGAACTTCGCAAAGCAGGCCTCAGAGACAAAGCCGATCTGCACTGGATTTCCAACGAATCTTTTCTGGGCGATTTCGGCGTTGCGGGACTACATATCAAACGGGGCGGTTACCTGGCCTCAAGCAAACTCTTTGCCGAATCACTGTATACAGAAAAAGGAATCAACTGGACCGTCGGCGCGCACGTCAACAAGG
This sequence comes from uncultured Campylobacterales bacterium, assembly GCA_964442515.1. GTDB lineage: Bacteria > Campylobacterota > Campylobacteria > Campylobacterales > Sulfurovaceae > TCS-49. The sequence goes on from CAYUAC010000044.1 coordinate 9,357, forward strand.
TCGAACCGGGCAGAGCCCATTATGAACAGCTTGACGGGACGCAAGACAGTATCGAGTTTGATTTTTCCATGCTGATTCCTCCCTTTGCGGGCGTAGGCTTAAAAGCGTACGATAAATCGGGCGAAGATATCACGGGTACCCTGTTTGCGCCAAACGGCTTTTTAAAAGTCGACGGCGATTATTCAGGCAAACCCTACGAGGAGTGGGAAGCAAGCGACTGGCCGAAAAAATACCAAAACCCTCAATACAAAAATATTTTTGCCGTAGGAATCGCGTTTGCACCGCCGCATCCGATCTCGAAACCGATGAAAAGTCCGGCGGGGACCCCGATCAATCCTACGCCTCCAAGAACGGGGATGCCAAGCGGTATGATGGGCAAAATCGTAACCAAAAGTATCGTGGATATGATGCAGGGCAAAACCCAGGAAGCAACCCACGAACTCTCAATGGCCGAAATGGGCGCGGCATGTATCGCGTCTGTGGGCAAAGGCTTTTTTGGCGGCGAAGCGGTTTCAATGACGATGTATCCGGTCGTACCCGATTATAAAAAATACCCCGGAACGGGCAGATCAACCACGTATACCATGGGAGAAATCGGCCTGGCCGGACACTGGATCAAACACTCGCTGCACCATATGTTTATGCACAAAGCGCAACTCAAGCCCGGATGGGCACTCATCCCCGAATAGATTTTGAAAGGAGCAATCATGGAAGAAACAAAAAATATCAAACCCTATGAGCAATCATTTAACACGATGACGCCCACAAGGTGGGTCAAATTCTTGCGCAAATGCGTTATCTGGCAGTTTATACGGTTTGTCATTATCAATATAAAAATGCTGATCGTGGTTTCAAAAAGCCACTAACCTGCCGCAATCACCGCATCTTAAAGTGATGCATCATCACCGCCGCCGCGGCGGTGACGTTGAGACTGCCTACCGCCGCATCCATCTCAACGGCTACGATAAAATCACATAATTTCAACGCTTCTTCATCCAAGCCCTGCCCTTCATGACCCAGCAGCAATACCCATTTTTTCGGCGGCGTAAACTCCCCCAGCCACTGCGCTCTTGCATCCATTTCCGCGCCGATGATGCAGTATCCAAGCGCTTTTAATTTCGCAATCGTCTGAACAAAATCATCATAGACGTGAATCTGCAGGCGGCTGACCTGGCCCATGGAAACCCGAAGCGCTCTGCGGCTGTAGGGGTGAGGGGTAGAGGTTGAAAGCAGATAGGAATCCACACCGAATGCGGCCATGCTGCGGGCAACGGCACCCACGCTTTCCATATTGGCAAACTGGCGTACCATCACTATATTTGCGCCCAGCTTTTCCAGCGGCGCAGGTTTTGGCCGCAAACCGTGCATCATGATACCCTGGTGCAGCTTATGGCCCACGATACGCTGCATATGCCGTTTGTCGGCGACATAAAAGGTGCAATCTGTATAGCCTTCAAGCAATGGGGCATACTTTTCATAAAAAGAGGGCACGGCCAGGATGCTTTTGACCTCCGCGCCCGCACGCAGCAGTTGGATCACTACCTTTTCACTGTCGGCGACAAAACTGCCCTCTTTATCAAAAGCATTAGCGCGCATCGTTTTATAAATACGCAAATCCTCGTGGTCAAGATCCGTCACTTCAATCAGCTGCACACAAGCTCCTTTGCCAGCCTGTCGGCGGCGGCGTAATCAATCTTGCCGCTGCTTAAAAGCGGGATCTGATCGATTTTGAAAAAATACTTCGGCCGCATCAGGGCAGTGGACAGCGCCCGGATCAGCAGGTCCTTAAAGGTTTGGGTATCATATCCGCTGCTAAAAAGCAGCGCGACCTGCTCGCCCTTGGCGCCGTCACCCACGCCGCACGCGCACACTTGCGTATTCTCATCGCCGATCCGGGCTGCGGCTGCTTCTATGGCCTGCAAAGATACCATCTCCCCGCCGATCTTGACAAAACGGCTGTAGCGGCCGGTGATATATAAAAATCCTTCTTCATCCAGATAGCCCATATCCCCGCTTATATAATACGTCATCGCATCTTTTCGCAGCAAGACTTCTGCCGTTTTCTCAGGCTGTTTGTAATACCCCTGCATCACTTGGCAGCCGCCGATGAGAACCATACCCTCTTTCCCCTGTGCTCTTGGCCGCATCGTCTTTGGATCGACTATTGTGACAGCCGTTCCGGGGATCGGGTGGCCCACTGATCCGGGTTTGTAAAAACGCAGCGGCTGCAAGCTTTGCGGTTCCAGTACGTCAGGCAAGTTCACACTGACTACCGGTGAAGTTTCGGTGGCTCCGTATCCCTCATAAAGCGTGAGACCGAATTTTTTATAAAAGCCCTCGGCCACCGCCGCGTCAAGTTTCATCGCCCCGGCAATGGCGATACGAAGCGAAACAAACATCAAAGGATCGATCTTGGGGCTTTTGGTATAGATACGGTAAAACGACGACGTGCCAAACAGGATGGTGGCACTGTTTTTTGCCACGCTTTGGCCCACGGCCAAGGCATCGGTGGGATCGGGTACCGTAGCCTGGGTGATGCCTTTGGCCAAAGGCATTAACTGCGAAACCACCAATCCAAACGAGTGAAAGGGCGGCAGCGAATTGAGCACCACATCGTTGCGGGCAAAATTAAGCAGCTGCGCGATCTGGCTGCCGTTGGCGCTGATATTGGCGTGGCTGAGCATGATCGCTTTGGGCTGTTTTTCACTGCCGCTGCTAAACAGGATCACGGCGGTATCAGACAGCGCCGTCTTTGCAAAATGCAGACGCTTTAAAACCCACGCGGGCAGCAGCAGGCTCTGCAGGCCATACCACAGTTTCTGCGTCTTGGCAAAAGAGGCAAAGATATCTTCAAGATAGTACATGTTTGGCGCCACGTCACTATGGTTCAATCCTCTTTGTTCCAGCTTCTGTATAAACGCCCGCGCCGTAATAACGGTAGTGCAATCGGCCTGTTTGATCTGTTCTTGCAGTAAAGCGCTATCAAGGGTGTAGTTAAGATTAACTGAGGTTTTATTAAGAACAAACAACGTCAGGTTGGCCAGACAGCTTCCCGCCGAGGCAGGCAGTAAGATTGCGATATGCTTTTGCCCCTTGAGTCTGGGGCGCAGAAAAGCGCTTAAATATAGCACCGAAGTCAGCATCGAAAAATTGCTCAGCGCTTTGCCGCTAAAATCGTGCACACTTGTGTGAAAGGGGCTTTTCTTCGCCTGCGCCAGCCATTGCCGGTGCATGGGTTTTGCTTGCCGCATACTTTCATTCCACGTGGTATAAGAAAGCCGTGTCACGGCCGACTTTACTGCCGCAGCGTCAGTTTGGGCCGCCAGATTCGGTGCAAAGCCGACCGTGATCTGCTTGCGCCCTTTTTGCAGCGTCTTGTAATGTTTTTGCGCCCTTGAGAAAGTTGATTCCCACAAACCGTGGATATAAAAGGGGATGATCGGTTCCCCGCGGTTTTTCATCACCACTTCAAAGCCGCGTTTAAAGCGCCCCAGCTGGCCGTTATAACTGATATGACCTTCGGGAAACATCAGCACCAGGTGGCCTTCATCCAGCGAGGTGCGCATCTGTCTGATCGCGCTTTTGGTATTTTTCTCATCCAGCGCAATCACGTGAAAAAAGCGCAGCAGGGGCCGCAGATACCATAGATCATAAAGCTGCTTATACATCACAAATCGCACCCCGCGGGGGATGGCGGCTTGCAGCACGAGCCAGTCGATCCAGCTGACATGGTTGCCAAGCAGCAAAGCCCCGCCTCTGGGCGGAATATGCTCTAATCCCGTGACGTTAAGATCATACCCTATGGCCACCAAAACCCGCAGCAACCCTCTGGCAAGCAGCTGGGGTTCTTTTTGAAAAAACCAGATAACGGTGACAACCAGCGTAAATGCCGCCAAAACGAATAATGCCCACACTTCAAGCCCCAAAAGCACAAAGCCCACAACCGCGCCCAGAAAAACCAGCATCGCGATATTTTGCATAAAATTATTGGCTGCAAGCACCTGCGCAATATCGTCGTTAGGGCTAAAGTACTGGATCGCCGCGTTTAAAGGCACCACGTACAACCCGGCAAAAAAACCGTACAGCAGCGAAATCACAAACAGTGCGGGCGTATAATCGACAAAGGCTAAAAGCACCACACACACCGCCATGGCAAGCCCGCCCGCGGCTACGGAGGCAAAATGCAGCGTATGGGCGGCGATTTTCGCACTTTGCAGCGCTCCCAGTGCGATCCCGACTGCGCTCAGAGCCAGTATGGCTTGGATCACGGCGGTGTTGTCACTGCCGGTGAGCGTTTTGTAATGCGCCGGAAACGCTGCGATAACCAGCTGCGAAAGCCCCCAGAAAATTGACAGGGCGATGATGGGTGTAAAGATATGGGGTTTTTGGCGCAGGACATGCAGCTGCTTAATAAAACCAAGCCCGATATCTTTAGCAGCTTTGATACCCGGGGCAAAATAGGGCAGATTAAAAGCAAGTACCATCTGCACAAACGACAAGAAAACCAGTAAAAAGCCGATCTGCGTGATATTTGGCAAAATACGCGCGGGATCGTACACATTCCCGAAGATTGTTTCAAACAGCAGGGAAAAGCCAAGCGAACTCAGCAGTATCGCTGCGATTGTGAGCGCCTGGACTACGGCGTTTGCCGCCGGAAGACGGGAAGGACCGGCGATATCTTTGATCATAGCGTATTTAGCCGGCGAAAAAAACGCGCTTTGCATCGCCAGCACAAACGTCGCGCCAAACGCGGCCAGAAACCACCCCTTGGCATACAAAAACGTAATCAGCAGCGTCAATACCACCGCCGCAGCCGAACACGCCTGCATTACCCGCGTCTTGCTCCAGCGGCGGTTGATCTTTGCACTTGGCATGAAAAACAGTATAAACGGCAGCAGTATGAGCGCGTTGACAACCGCGCTGAGTATGACAAGCTGAGGCCCCTCAAAGCTTTTGATCAGTACGTTTTGCACCGTAATTTTATGCCCCAGATCGATCACGGCGTTTAAAAAAATTATAATCAGAAAAAGCCAAAACCCCCGCAGCCCAAACAACTCTTTCATCACTACCTCGGATAGTAGCGCTCGATCTTGTATCCAAGACCCCGGATATTTTTGATAAAGTCTTCTTTCAGCGTCTTTTTCAAGCGGCTGATTTCGGCCCTAATAGTGGGATTGTCGATATTGCTTCCCTCCCAAACATCCAGCCGGAAACGTTCAAAATCTACGACCATATTGATATTAAGCGCCATGGTGTGGATAATGTCGACCTGTTTTTTCGTCAATTCGCAGGGTTCGTTTTTATAATACAGCGTCTGGTTGTCTTTGCAGTAGCTGTAATTTTTGCTAAACAGCATCCGGTTGGCAAAGTTTTGCTCCTTTTTTACGATCTGATTGATTTTGATCCCCAGTTCCTCAAGGTGAAAGGGCTTTTTAATATATTCGCTGCAGCCCAGTTCGTACCCTTTGAGGATATCTTCGACATCAACCAAAGCGCTGATGAAGATAACGTGCACGCTTTCTTTACGCTCATTGAGCTGTTGGAGCATTTCAAACCCGTTGGTTTTTGGTACGTTGATATCTAAAATCAGCAGATCAAAATCATCGCTTTCACAAGCCGCTTCCAGCGCGCTTTGCCCCTCCCGGTAACTTTCTACCACGTACCCGCAGTTTTGCAGATACTGCGTGATAGAATCATTGAGCAATACCTCATCTTCTAAAAGCAGTATTTTCATCCTTTTTCCT
>CAYUAC010000045.1:0-15020 GCA_964442515.1 uncultured Campylobacterales bacterium
TTCGTTTTGCCATTACAGTTTCACTCCGGTTTGTTGTAAAAACGCCTGCACGGTCAAAAACGATCCAAAAACAAGATAATTATCTGCCGGATCGATTGTGTCAAATTCCTCAAAAGCAAGGCTCTCTTTTTCGCACGCCTTTTGCACCCTGCTTTTAGCCGCACTGCGGCGGTTTGCAATAGGCAGGTACACCAGTTTTTTGCACTTTGGCGCCAACACCCGCAAAACGCCCTCGATATCCTTATCATCAAAGCTGTTATAAATCAGCACGCTACCTGGGTGTATATGCTGGGACAAAGCGCGCGCGGCAAGCAGGTTGTGTCCCACATCAACGGTGATATTTGGCGCGACCCGCTGCATTCGGCCTTTAAACTCCAACCCCACAAGCAGCCCCGGATCATACGTAAAGCCAAGCATTTCAAACGCGGTGACTGCCGTTTGAATATTGTCTTGCAAAACAGTTGCAAAGCCCGCTGTCTGCGCCTTTCCGGCAATACTGTAATGACCAAAAAGCTCTTTGGCCACTTCATAGGTGCGGCTGTAGGGCTGCTTTGCCAGCAACAGGGCATTATCGCATGCCCGCATCTTTGTCGCTGCAATCTTTTCGATACTGTTTCCCAAAATATCGCAGTGATCAAACCCTATAGCCGTGACGATACACAGATCGTTTTGTATCACGTTTGTCGCGTCAAACTCTCCGCCCAGGCCCGCTTCAAGTACGATATAATCACACCCGTCACTCAGCACAAAAAACAAAAGCGTCAAATACTCAAAATAACTCAAATCCTCCGCCCTGCGCCCAAGGATACTGATCAACTTTTCATGGCCCGCCTGCAACTGCTGCGCATCCGCGTTTTCTCCCCGCAGCCAAAAACGTTCCTGTAAAGAGTTGATATGGGGCGAACTGTAATGGGCGACCCTTTGACCGCTTTTGTGCAGCATATACGCCAGGCTTTTGCCCGTACTGCCTTTGCCGTTTGTTCCTACGATCTGGATGACGGTTTTTTTTCGCAGGTGCGGCTTTATCACTGCATACGCGTCTTTGACGCTTGCAAATTCAAATGCTTTATAAAACTCTTCTTTGTTTTTGATGAAGGCTTGGAAATTTTTCACGACTGTATGTTGTTTCTTCCGTTGTGTTTTGCTTTGTACAGCAGTTTATCGGCGGTTTTCAACATCGCCTGGATATCTTTGTGATCGCTTCTTTGGGCAACACCCCCGCTGATTGTGACAACCATCCGTTTACCTTTGTACATAAACTTCGTCTCCTGTACAATACGCCGGATTTTATCCGCAAACGCCAGCGCTTCTTCCCTGTTGGTAAACGGAAGTACGGCGATAAACTCTTCCCCGCCCATACGACCGATCAGATCGTTTTGCCTTTTATCTTTTTGCAGCACTTTCGCAAGCGACGCCAGAATCACATCCCCCGCATCATGCCCGTAATCATCATTGATCAGTTTGAATTTGTCAATATCAAACACGGCGATTGCAAACTCCTGGTCATATCTTGTATACGCGGCGTCAAGGTCTGCAAGCTTGTTATCGATAGCGCGTCTGTTGGGCAGTTTGGTCAACTGGTCGGTATTGCTTCGCTGCTTTTCGATCCGCAGGGCTTTTTCCAGCAGCTGCACCCGGTTTTTGAGATTGTGCACCTCTTCCTCTTTGGATTGGATATCGTGGTGAAAGGTTTGCGTTTCACTTTCTAATGAATCCACGATAAACAGCAGTTTTTCATGCAGTTTCTCAAAGTTTTCAGGATTGAGCTCCACCTCTTGCAGCTGCCCTTTGATCCCTTTCAGTTTGTCGCTGTTGGCATGGCTGCTTTGGCGAAGCTGCAGCAGCTTGGTTGAAAGTGTTTCGATAATATCATTGAGCTTTTGAATCTGCGAAGTGATCTGGGATTTGTCAATAGCGATGCGGACTTTGACCATCGCCTTGATATCTTCCAGCATCGCTTTTGTTCCAAGACTTTGCGGATTTTTCAAAAGCGCCTGGGAGATACCTGCAATCTCCTCATTAGTCTGCGAAGCAATCGAAGGGGTCATGGCGGCCACGAGCACTTCCGCGATCTTTTCAAACCCCTCTTTGGCATCAGGCTGCCTGATCAGCAACTCTTCCAGTTTTTCTATGAAATCTTTATGCTCCATCTTGTCAACGGGAAGATATTTTTGCAATCTGTCAAGATAGGAATCATCATATCCCATGACAAAATCATTCCACTTCTCCCGCAGGGCTTCCAATTCGCTCAAACTCATATGCGTATCGATCTGTTTGAGCGATTCTTTCCCCAGGGTTTGCAACCTGTTGTCTTTATGCAGCATCGCCGCCTGCACCACGCGCCGAAGCAGCAGCGTAAAGGATTTGATCACGGCTGCGCTTTCCTCTTTGTCCAGACGGTTAAGCACCGTCGTTAAAAACGTAAAGAGTTCATCAAGCGTATGGATATTCCTGCGATACAGCTCTTTTTGGTATTTGGGTGCCAGCTTTTGGATAAATTTATCAACCCTGTTGCAATCCTCGACCAAAACACCGTGGCGTTTGGCTTCAAAACAAAACACCCGCTCATAATTTTGCGGCGTCATCGTTTCGTTTTGTTCACGCAGTCTTTTAACCGTATTTTTAATGATTGTCTGAATTGTCACTGTCGATCCCTTCCAGCGCTAATCGCGACACAAACTCATCCAGCGCGTCCAGAGAACCTTCGCGAAGCGCTTCGGAACGCTTGGCGTCGGTTATCACGCTGCTTGATTCCACGGCAAATTCGTAACTGCCGCTGACGTTGAAAGTGCCGCTTTTGTGCGGGGTTTCATAATCCACCAGAAGCCGCACGGTGGCCTGGTAGTATACCGCGTACCCGTCACGGTCATATTGCAGCGGTGTAAAACTGAGACCGTTGAACTTGATATTTAAAACCGTATCCGCGCGCTGGCGGCTTGTCAAGTTGGCTTTAAAGCGGCTCAAAACGGCTGAATTGATCGCATCCTGGACTGAGACCGAACTTTTGGGGTCTGATCGCAGAATCTGAACTTCCGCGTAGATATTTTCACCGAGGGCTTCCTTGGTATAGGTCGTTGTGGGTTTATACCCGCACCCCCCAAGAAATAAAAGGCTTATGATAATCCACGCAAAAGTTTTTTTCATCTACTTCACCACGAGGTTGACCAGTTTGTTTGGCACGACGATCTCTTTAATGATCTGCTTATCCGCAAGCCATTTTGGCACCAGCTCTTTAGCTGCGGCAATGATTGCGTCCTTGTCCGCGTCTGCGGCGATTTCAAGCTGGGCTCTTTTTTTACCGTTGACCGTGACCGCGTAGCTGACGCTGTCGCTTTGAAACACTTCCTCTTTGATAGCAATATCTGCTGTAAGATTCACTCGCCCAAACAGCTCTTCACTCAGTTCACACGCGACATGGGGAATAATGGGTTCAAGAATCTGCAGCAGTACAAACAGCCCCTCGCTCCACACATCTTCATTGTCCTGTTTATCCAGCGCGTTGAGCGCTTCCATACACGCAGCGATGAGTGTATTGTAAGCAAAGCTTTTTTCATACACGTGGCGTGATTTTTCCAGCGCTTCATACACCTTTTTTCGGGCCGTTTTTTCTTTGTCGTCCAGCTTTCCATGAGTAATTTCAGGTATCACTTCACACGCTTTTGCCCGCTGCTTCCTGCTGTGCAGCTTTTTGATGAATTTAAACGCACCTTCTACGGCGTTGTCGTTCCACTCCAGCTCTTTTTGCGGCGGCGCGGCAAAGAGGATAAACAACCGTGCGGTATCGGCGCCGTATTCCTTGATAAGCGCGTCGGGATCGACGGTATTGCCTTTGGATTTGCTCATCTTCGCGCCGTCTTTGAGCACCATACCCTGCGTTAGCAGGTTGAAAAAGGGTTCGCTGCTGTTTACATACCCCAGATCGCGCAGCGCTTTGGTAAAAAAGCGCGCGTACAGCAGGTGCAAAATAGCGTGTTCGATACCGCCGACGTACTGATCCACATCCATCCAGTAATCAGTGTCTGCTTTATCGATACCGGTTTGTTCCCACTTACTGTTGTTAGTCGCGTAACGCAGAAAATACCAGCTTGACTGCACGAAGGTATCCAGCGTGTCGGTTTCTCTCTGGGCGTGGCCGCCGCATTTGGGGCAGCTGCAGTTTTTAAAGCCCTCATGGTCATCCAGCGGATTGCCCGCACCCGTAATTTCCACATCATCTGGCAGCGTTACCGGCAGGTTTTGCTTTTTTTCCGCAACAAGGCCGCATTTGGGGCAGTGCACAAAAGGTATGGGCGCGCCCCAGTACCTTTGGCGGCTGATCCCCCAGTCTCTGAGTTTGAAATTCGTCTTGCTCTGGCCAAGACCGTTTTGCTCAAAATAGGCAATAATCTGCTTTTGAACCTCATGGGTTTCTTTGCCGCCAAATTCAGCGCTGTTGATACTGACGCCGTGGTCGGTGATAGCTTTTTCAAGCACGTCTTCCTCGCTGCCGTCAGCACTGACGACTTGTCGCACGGGCAGGTCATATTTTCTGGCAAATTCAAAATCTCTCTCATCGTGTCCGGGAACGGCCATGATCGCCCCGCCGCCATAACTTGCCAGTACGAAGTTGGCTACCCACACCGGGATTGTGTCGCCGGTCATGGGGTGAATCACGTCGATACCCAGATACACGCCCTGCTTTTCTTCGCTGGCTCGCTGCTTTTCACTCATCTTACGCATCGCATCAATCTGTTTTTTTGTCTCATTTTCAAGCAGATCGTTTTGCAGCATATATTCCACGATTTCGTGTTCGGGACTGAGTGCTGAGTAGCTGACGCCGTAGATGGTATCGGGTCTTGTGGTATAAACACCGTAGCGCTCAAAACGGCCGTTTAATTTCTGCTTTGAAACGTCACTGAGAACAAAGTCAAACTCCAGCCCCCGGCTCTTGCCGATCCAGTTTTCCTGCATCGCCAGCACCTGCGAAGGCCAGCCCTCTTTGAGCCTGTCCAGATCATCCAGCAGCTCCTGAGCGTATTTGGTGATAGCCACATAATACCCCGGCATCTGTTTTTGCACTATCTCATTATCACAGCGCCAGCAGCAGCCTTCCTCGACCTGTTCGTTTGCCAGTACCGTATGGCAGCTTTCACACCAGTTGACGGTACTGGATTTTCGATACAGCAGCCCTTTTTCATACATATCGATGATAAATTCCTGCTCATATTTGCTATACAGTGGATCGCTGGTGGCAAACTCCTGGTTTTTGCTAAAAGACAGCCCAAGTGCTTCCAGTTCGCCTCTCATATAATCGATATTGTCATAGGTCCATTTTTTTGGATGCAGTTTGTGTTTGATCGCCGCGTTTTCAGCAGGCATTCCAAAGCTGTCCCAGCCGATGGGGTGCAGCACGTTGTAGTTTTTGTTTCTGTAATACCTCGCAAGCGCGTCGCCGATGGCGTAGTTTCGCACGTGTCCCATGTGGATGCGCCCGCTTGGGTAGGGAAACATGCTTAAAATATATTTTTTCTCTTTGTCTTTGGCGTCAAAATCGGGTTCAAACTCGGCGTTTTCGCGCCAAATTCGCTGCCACTTGGTCTCTATTTGCCTCGGATCATAACTCATTAAAATACCTCTTTTGTTTTGGAACTTTCAATCATAACAAGCACAATACTGAACATATTGGCTATAACCGCACCGATAACCAGACCGATGGCCAGGGCTTCGTTGCCGTAAAACACAAGAGCGAAAAAGGCCGGGACAAGGTGGAGATCGGCAACCAGCGAACCGGCAAGCAGTTCGGCTGAGAGCAGATTACGCACACCGATTTTCAGCAGTGTGGAAACAAGATTCACAGAACCTGCGATAAACAGCGCCAGCGCGGAGTGTTCATAAAGAAAACCGGCAGAAGTGGTCAAACTCATCAACGTAAAAAATACGTATATTACCTTACCCCAATCCATTAATGCGCCTTTGTCTTGTAAAATTTATGAAAATTATACCAAATCGTTGATGAGATGCAGATTTAGGCGATGATCGTACCGCCTCCAAGCAGTTTCTCATCCTCGTAAAACGCCGCGATCTGTCCTTTTGCCACACCGTATGCGGGACGGTCTAAATAAATGATTGCTTTATTATCCTCATACTCGATGCTTGCGGGCAGTTTCTGGGTACGGTAGCGGACCTTGACCGTACACTCCCGCGGCCGGGGTCCAAAAAAGTTCAAATCGTTTGCGACGACTTTGTCTACGCGAAGGTCTTCTTTCAACCCTACCCGGATAATATTGTTTTTAGCGTCGATGGAGGTGACATAGTGGGGCACCTGGGCTTTTGGCACGTCAAACCCGCGGCGTTTGCCGACGGTGTAGTGCATATACCCTTTGTGCGTACCTACTTCATTTCCCTCTTTATCAACGACTGTACCCGTGCGGTCTACATCCATATGCGCTTTTAACACATCCAGATAAGAATCTTCCACAAAGCAGATTTCACTGCTTTCTTTTTGTGCCGCTATGGTTTGCAGTACGTCAAAATCAGCCGCGCGCGCCTTAACATCCTCTTTTTTCCACGATCCCAGTGGGAAAAGCACCTTTTGGGGGATATCTTTGGCAACCTTTGCCAAAAAGTAGCTTTGGTCCTTGCTTTTGTCCGCCCCTTCGTAAAAATAGGTGCCGTCACTTTGGACGTAATGGCCCGTTGCGACCTTCTTGATACCCAGACTTTGCGCAAAATCGACCAGTTTGCCAAACTTTATCCCCCTGTTGCACACGACGCAGGGATTGGGAGTAACACCCTGTTTATAACTTTGCACGAAATAGCTATACACCTCTTTGTCAAACGCGTCGCGAAAATCTACGGTATACAGCTTGACCCCAAAAGCCTTCGCGACTTTTTCCGCGTTTGCCTCTCCTGTTTTGTCAAAACCGTGCAGACGCATATAGACGCCGGTGACATCATATCCCTTTTCCTGCAGCAGATGCAGACTGAGGCTGGAATCCACCCCGCCGCTCATGGCAAGCAGAACCTTATTATCCATTTTTGAGTTTTTGCAGACGTTCTGCTTTGGAACCGATCTCAGTTACCTGGATACCGAAGTTACCGTCAACGATCACGACTTCGCCCATGGCGATGACGATATCATCAACCAAAATCTCAAGAGGATCGTTGGCCAGCTGATCCAGTTCGACGACTGAGCCGATATCCATTGCAAGCACATCTTTTAACAGCATCTTTTTGGTTCCGATGCGCACCTTTACCGGCAGTTTGACATCCATCAAAAGATTGATGTTTTTTTGCTGTTCGGGCGAGAGGCTGCCCAGGCTTTCTGTACCCGAAGGCGAACCCGAAGACTGCGCAGCGGGCTGGCTGCTTTCCTCCTGGGTCGCGATCGATTTTTTCAGCGCCTCATCGAATAAAATGTTTATCTCCCCGTTGATGACGCCAAGGACAAAGTGAAACGTCACCGAGTAGGTAAAATCGCTTACCTCCACTTTTTCTTCAAAAAACTCGATATCACTGATGGAAAAATTGAGCTTTGGCATATCCTGCTGTCCGCCAAGTGAGGTGGAGATCGCCCCGAAGATATTGGATACGATCTCTTTTGTCGCATCCAGATCATCATCGGTCATATCATTCTGGCTTTCGCCTTCGCCGCCAAGCATCATATCCGAAAGCGCCGTGGCTACCGCGGGCGTAATGGCTACGGCCATCTTCCCCTCATAATCCCCGCTGACGTCAATATAGGTCATTGACATGGGGGCTGAAGCCATCGCTTTTTCCTGCTGGCTTTTGAGTTCTACTTCGGGTTTCTGGCCAATCAGTCCCTCAATCGTCGCGGCACATTCTCCTGAAAACAGTTCAATCCAGCTCATCTATCAATCCTCTTCAAAATCTTCGTAATCTTCATCTTCATCCTCATCCCCCAGAAACTCGCTCGTTCCGATACGGTGTTTGCGTTCACTTTCGATGATTTCAAGCGTTTTCTTGACCTCGTCTTTTTCATCCTGGATAATTTCGATAATTTCGATACTTTTTCTAAAACGCTTAAGCCCCACCTTGCCGATAAAGCGCTCTTTGCCGTCAGCGGAGACGATCACTTCATCATTTGCGGGCCGGTCTAACCGTATTATATCATTAACATTCAACTCCAGCAGTTCCTGAATGGTCAAATCCGCGCTGCCGATGCTGGCGTCCATTTTCACCCTGGCCCCGCCAAGCAGCGCTTTGAGCTCTTTGTTGCGGCTTTTTTTAGCATTGGTTTCACTGAGCATAAAATCACGGCTGGCCATCTTTGAAAGCACCGGTTCCAGCGTAATCACGGGATAACACAGGTTCATCATCCCGCTGGAGTGGCCTATGACGATCTCCATCACGACCATAACCACAATCTCGTTTTGCGCGACGATCTGGATAACGTTGGGACTGGATTCCTTGCTCTCTACCGCCGGGTACAGCTCCGTTACCGGCGCCCAGGCGTCTTTGAGATTGGACATGATCTCTCGAAGTACCGTATCAGCCAGGTTCAGTTCGATATCGCTGAATTCGCGGCTGGTGTCATACGGGTCGCCCTTGCCCCCAAGCAGCCGGTCCACCATCGAAAACACGATGGATGGATTGATTTCTAAAATCCCGCTGCCGTCCAGCGGCTTCATCGAAAAGACGTTGAAACTGGTCGGACTTGGCAGGCTCATCAGGAATTCACCGTAGGTCATCTGATCAACCGAGTGCAGCTGGATCTCGACGATGGAGCGCATGATCGAAGAGATCTCTGAAGCCAGCGACCTGGCCATCTTGTCGTGTATCCCGCGAAAGGCTCTTAACTGCTCTTTACTGACCCTGTTGGGACGCTTGAAGTCATACAGGGTGATATTTCTCTCATCAAGGGTATCTTCGCCCTTGCTGGAGGTTTGTTCTTCTCCCGTGTCTTCATCGTCAACAACTTCTAAAAGCTGGTCGATCTCTTCCTGGGAAAGTATATCAGCCATCTATTCCACCTGCGCTTTGATCGTTGTAACCACTTTTTTGTGGATTTGAGAAATCCTTGAGGGTGTGATATCAAGAATTTGTGAAATCTCTTTATAGGAAAGCTCTTCGAAATAGTACAGTTGAATCACCGTTTGTTCTCTTTTTGAAAGCGATCTGAGTTCGTGCTTGATCCGCTTTAAAATCTCCGTTTTCTGAATCTGCTCATCCACGCCCTCGCCTTTATCGACCATCCAGTCGTCAATTGGCATCACGTTGTAAATGGTCGCGGCTTTTCTGGCTTCGTTGATTTTATCCACGCTTTCTTCGCACTCTTTGGCCAAATCCTCATCGCTTGGTTCAATACCCGTTGTCGCCAGATAGCGGTTTTCGATTTCATGGATGCGTTTGATAAGCCGCCTGTTGGCACGGCTGACGATATCCAGCGAGCGCAGATAATCCAGCATCGATCCGTATACGCGCGTCTTGGCATACCCCCAAAAGGAATCATTAAGACCCGGATCATACCGCCTGGCAAGCTTGATAAGTTCCTCTGTGCCGATAGAATTGAGATCATTGATCTCCACACTGCTTGGCAGCCGCTCTTTAAGCCGGTATGCCATCGCCTTAACGGCGGGAAGGTATTGCAAAGCCAGTTCGTCTTGGTAATGTTTGATTCCAGAATCGTATCCGCTATGCATTGCTCACTCTTCTTTTTTTTCGTCGTTTTCTTGCTGTTTTTTTCACATACAGCTCTCGCATCTCATCTTCTAACTGCTTGGTAAACTCGTATGAATCATCGATATCTTTTTCTTTTGTCAGCAATTCGTTGTAATAATGATCGATCGCTTTTTCATAATCATCTTTTTTGAAAGAGAGGTTTGCTTCTTCCGAATAGCGTATAAACAAACTGATCGCGACATGAACGACAAAATAAAAAAACACCGATACGCTCAGACAGATGGCTGTAAAAACCAAAGGACCACGTTCGATATTAATCAGTGCAGTAAAGACTCCGATGAAAAATCCGCTGACAACAGTAAAGTGATAATAGTTCATTATCCCCATCGCAACCCTCTGCACACGTTAGTCTCAAAACTGCCCCAGTAGCTTTTTGAAAAATCTGCTAATGGAACCGTCATCCTTTTCATTAAGCATATTGTGTTCCACTTTTTTGGCGATTTTTTTGGCGATTTCGGTCAATTCGTTCGTGGCGCTGTGGGTACCAAACTCCTTGGTGTACAAAAGCCGCTGTTTGGTCGCTTTGGCCACGGTTTCATCACGCGAAATCTGTCCGATGAGTTCGAGTAAAAACCCCTCTTTCATATTGGCTTTGGCGACATTGTTTATCTTGCTGAAAATGGTGGTCGCTTCCTTACTGTTTTTGACCTGGTTAAAGATCATATACGCGCTGTCTTTTTCCTTGCTGACAACCTTGATCGTGGCGTACGCGTCCGTAATCGCCGCAGGATCGGGAACGGTAACGACAATAACATCATCGGCTGCATTGAGAAATTTTTGGATATGCTCACTGATACCGGCTCCCGTATCGATCAGGACAATATCCAGCGCGCTTAAAATCTGCGCTTCATCCAAAAACGCCTGCACAATCTGATTATCGTTGAATTTAAAAATCTCATCGCCGCTTTCGCCGGGAATCAAAAACAGATTCTTTGAAACGGGAGTGACCACCTCTTCCAAACTCGCCTGTCCCTTTAACACGTCTAAAATGTTTTTATCCGTATCCACGTTAAAGATCACATCCAGATTGGCCAGCCCGATATCGGCATCCATCACCGCCACTTTGAGCCCCATCTTGGCAAGCAGATGCCCGAGGTTGGCGCTGATCGTGCTTTTACCCACGCCGCCCTTACCGCTTGTAATGGCGATAAAGCGCGTATCTTTAGGCTTGCCGCCTTCTTGTTTCATCATCTGTTCGAGTTTGCTTGCCTGGTTGACGCCGCTCATTTTTTATCCTTTGAAAAACCCTCAAGCAGGCAGCCCACCAGATAATCGGCATCAGCGTTGGTTATATCATCAGGAACTTCCTGCCCGATAGAAAAATAACTGATCGGTTTTTGTTTTTCATACACCAGCGAAAAGATATTGCCAAAGACGTTAGTTTCATCCAGTTTGGTAAAAACCATCGTATCTATGCCCAAAAATGAAAAATTTTGGTATATATCTTTAAGGTCTTCATACTTTGTCGTTGCCGAAAGTACGAGATTGATATCGATGGAAAAATCGCTCTGGGTGGATAAAAAGCTTTGAATCTTTTCAATCTTTTCTTTATCGTACTGGCTGCTGCCCACCGTATCGATCAGGATCACGTCACAGTTGCGAAGCGAATCCAAAGCGGTGACAAACTCCGGGGGATCCACCACTGCTTCAATGCTAAGGCGCATCGTTTTGGCATAATGCATCAGCTGTTCCACCGCCCCGATACGGTAGGTATCTAAGGTAATAAGCCCGACTTTGTGCTTGTGTTCCATCATATACGCGTACCTGGCCGCAAGCTTGGCGATGGTGGTTGTTTTGCCCACCCCGGTGGAACCCACAAACATCATAATCTTTTTTTTGGGCGCGATCACGGGCTGTTCGATCCGGGTAGGGATCATTTTGCGAAGCAGTACGTGAAAATAACGCTTAATTGTCGTACTGTTGTGGCGCATGGAAAGGGGCATATGCTCAAAGGTCAGCTTCATAATCGTATCGATATGCTCTTTACTCATATGATTTTGCTTGATGATACGAAAGATTTCGGCGAATTCGGAAGGAATGGTTAAATCCTGCGCATCTTCCTTGCTGTCCCAAACCATGTTTTTGAGCAGATTGACGGTGTCTCCAAGCTTGTTAATTTCGGATTTGATCTGCTCCAACTCTTTTGAGGAATGCCCCTCAGGCTGCAGGGGCGCCTGCTCCTGCTGGGGTTTGTTCAAACGTTTTTCGCTGCTGAAATCCTTATTCTTTTGCTGCCGTCCCTCTTCATCAAGATGGGTAATCTTTGAAATCTGCTTGGCCGCTTCGGAAATATTGACCAAAATATCCTGAGAGTTTTTAAACTCATCTTCGATGGACCCCGGGTTTTGGCGTGCCGAGTCCTTTTGCTGCGAACGGTCTTCATAGCGGGAGCGGCTTTGGCTTTGTTGCCGGCCGCTGCCGCCCTGCTGCGCTTGCTGCTGTGCTTCCTGCGCGTTTACGACCACGATCTCATACACCGGGTCCTGGGTAAGCGTTTTTTTGCGCAGCTGCTTGGTACTGACAACCATCGCGTCTTCGCCGCAGTGGGCCTGCGCTTTTTTCAGGGCTGCTGCAGGTGAATCGGCTCTAAATGTTTTTAATTCCATGCAAATACCTTAAAGGGATAACTACGGATTCGCGCTGTGCCCATCTGGGATGGGGCAAAGTCAACTCTTCTGTGTCACTGACGAATTTATCAAAGAATATTATATCTAAATCCAGCGTTCTTGGCCCGTCGGCAAAAAGCCGTTTTCTTTTAAACCGCTTTTCAAGCCGCATCATCAGCGCTAAAAACGCTTTTGGAAACAGATCGGTTCCCAAAAGCGCCACGGCATTATAAAAATCGGGCTGGTCAGTATAGCCAAAGGCGGGATTTTTCAGCAGCGGCGACGTCTTGACCACGTCAACGCCGGGCTGTTTTCTCAGAACAAGCAGCAGCTTTGAAAAGATACGCTTGCTGTCACCGGTGTTGCCGCCGATACCGATAACTGTCCCAAAACGCCGGCGGCTTTTGCCGTACGTCTTTGGAAAAGTGTGTGTTTTGTATAAAACCAGCGACGCGTTGAGCCTTTTTTTCATAATATCTTCGCGCGCCCCTTTTCCATGACGACCATATCCTCGATCCTGATACCAAACTCCCCGGGCAGGTAGATACCCGGTTCTACCGTAAAAACCATCCCGTCTTCAACAGGGGTTTTGCTTTTGGTCGAGATAAAAGGCATCTCGTGGATATCTAATCCCACGCCGTGTCCCGTGGAGTGGACAAAATACTTGCCAAAACCGTTTTTTTCGATCACATCACGCGCAAGCTTGTCAACTTCACACGCAAGCATTCCGCTTCTTGCACCCTCAATAGCCCTGTCATGGGCTTTAAGCACCGTATCGTAAGCTTTTTGCACCCGCGGTGAAAAATCGTTGCGTCCTTTGGCAAAATCCAGGCTTTTTCCAAAACAAGCCGTTCTGGTGCGGTCGCTGCAGTAGCCTTTGTAACGCAGCCCCGCATCCATCAAAAACACATCTCCCTCATCCAGACGCTTCTGACCCGGCAGAGCGTGGGGTTTGGAACCGTTTTCGCCGACGGCGGTTATGGGATCAAAGCTTAATTCGTACCGGCCCGTAAAACTCATATGTTTTTTGGCTAAAAAGTTCAGTTGATACTCATCCATACCCGCACGAACCTCCGCCGCAAAACGCTCAAACCCCTCTGCTCCCAGCCTGACGGCTTCTTGGAGATTGCCGATCTCGGTATCGGTTTTGATCATACGTTTTTTTTGCGAAAAACCCGGCTTTGGTTTTAAATACAGCGGCAGCGATTTCAGGGCGTCAAACTCCCGGACCGACCACTGCTTGGGGTCATAAACCAGTGATTTGATTTTATATTTCAAAAGCAGCCCCCTGGCCGTTTTGAGCAGGTTGGCACTGGGCACGACCCATGTCTGCCTGAGTGCTTCTTTTGCTTCCTGGACATAGCGCCCGTCGGTAATAAAAAAGCTTTGGCTGCCAAGGGTTATATAAATGACGTTATCACAGCTGTAGCCGCACTCGTAATAAACGGCGTTTTCGTTTTTGCAAATATAATTTTGCATTACTCTTGGCTGCCGCCTTCTTCTTGCTGCTGTTGCTGCTGCTGGGCTTGCTTGCGCTGGCTGATCTCATTTAAAATCTGAGTCATTCCGACCATGGCCATGTGGTAGCCAAAGGGACCAAAGCCCACGATCTGACCCGCCGTCACCGCAGCCGTTACACTTTTTTGACGAAACTCTTCTCTTTGGTGGATATTGGAAATATGCACTTCAATCGTTGGAATACGGACGGCGCTGATAGCGTCTCTGATCGCAATGGAACTGTGGGTATAGGCTGCGGGGTTGATAATGATCCCGTCAGCTTCCCCGATGCATTCCTGAATACGGTCAACGATTTCGCCTTCAAGATTGCTTTGAAAAAACTCGATTTCAAGATCGCTTTGCTTTGCGACGTTTTCCATCTGCGTATGAATATCTTCTAACTTCATGCCCCCGTATATGTTTTGCTCGCGGTGGCCGAGCATATTAAGGTTAGGTCCCTGGATCACTACTACTTTCATCTGTTTCCTTTATCTGGCTGAATTTGGTAGAATTTTAACAAAAAACAGGTTAAGGATGACATGAAACGGCTCAGTGCGCGATATATTTACGACGGAGAAGAATTTAAACACGATTTCGGCTTTGTTTTTGACAGGCAGCTACTGGATGTGGGACCCAACAAAGAGTTAGCACGCAAATACCCCGGTATTGAACATATCGATTACGGCGACAAGCTTGTTATGCCCGGACTTATCAACGCTCACCAGCATCTGGAGTTTTCGGCCAACAAAACTACGCTGCAATACGGAAAGTTCATGCCCTGGCTGCACAGCGTGATAGAAAACAGGGATACGCTGATGGGGTCGTGCGATGAGAAAATGATCGATAAAGCACTCAGTTTGCAGCTTGCCCAGGGCACCACGGCTATCGGCCAGATCAGCAGCGGCGGCAGCGAACTGAAATTTCTCGGCAGGGCAAAACAGCGCGTTGTCTTTTTCAACGAGCTCATCGGCTCCGATCCGGCGATGGTCGATGCGCTGTACGGCGACTTTCAAAGCCGCGTTGCCGAAAGTCAGAAATATGAGAGCGAATTTTTCAAACCCGCCGTAGCGATCCATTCACCCTACTCGGTCCACCCCGTCGTTTTGCAAAAGGCGCTGGATTTTGCAAAACAAAACGATCTTGTCGTCAGTACCCATTTTTTGGAAAGCAGTGAGGAAAAACAGTGGCTGGAGGAAAACAGCGGAGGGTTTTTAGCCTTTTTTCAAAAGTTTTTAA
>CAYUAC010000046.1:0-14922 GCA_964442515.1 uncultured Campylobacterales bacterium
ATTATATGAAACTGCTTGCGGCAAAAGCGGGATTTAACGTCGAATTTGTGACGGGGCCTTCGTGGAACGAGTTTATGCAGATGCTGCAAAACGGCCAAATCGATGTGATGTTAAATATTGCCGATACGCCTCAGAGAAGAGAGCACTTTGCCTTTACCAAACCCTATATGCAGACCCAGACGGTGGTGTATACAACCGATGATATAGATTACGCGATCAACTCCGTAGAACAGCTTGCAGGCAAAAAAGTAGCCGTGATCAAAGGTTTTGTGCAGCAGGACATTTTTGAAAAACACTATCCCGGGCTGAAACTGGTGGAAACGGATTCGGTGTTTGAAAGCCTACAAGCCGTTAAAGAGGGCAGGGCTTTTGCTGTGGTGGGCAGTTACGGGATTTACAATCATACCATCGACAAACACGGTTTGGATACGATCAAAGCCCACCCCTTTTTAAGCCATGATGAACTCAATACCGAACTTGCCATGGCTACAAACAAAGAAACTCCCATCCTGCGCGATATTTTGGAAAAGGCCAGACAAAGCGTAAGCTACGAAGAGTTTGAAACGATCAAGCAGCGCTGGCTGGATTATGAGGAGCACAACACAAAGCTTTTTAACGAACGCATACTAAGTACGCAGCAGTTGCAGTACCTGCGCCAAAAGGGAGAAATCAAGGTTTGTACCGATCCGGACTGGATGCCTTTTGAGAGCCTGAAAGAGGGGAGACATATCGGAATGGGCGCGGATTTTTTCGCATATTTTCAAAAATACCTCAACGTGGATGTAACAATAGTGCCCACCGATTCCTGGTCGCAGTCGCTTCAATACGCCAGGCAGCGCAAATGCGACCTGCTTTCTCTGGCGATGGAGACGCCTGATCGCAAAGAGTATATGAACTTTACCGACCCCTATCTCTCTATACCGCTGGTTCTTGCCACCAGGAAAAACGTTACGTTTATCGATGATTTTGAACAGATTCGGGGCAAGAAGCTGGCCATTGTCAGGGATTATGCATTTTCCGAACTGTTAAGGCAGCGTTACCCCAATGTAAAACTTCAAGAGGTCGCAACCACCAAGGAGGGGTTGTCCGCCGTGGCGCGCGGGGAGTATTTCGGCTTTATCGGGACGCTTGCAAGCGTGGGCTACCATTTTCAGCATGATTTTACCGGCGAGTTGAAGGTGGCGGGCAAGTTTGACGAGAAATGGGAACTGGCCGTGGGGGTCAGAAACGACGACGCGATGCTGCTGGATATTTTTGATACGGTCATTGCCACGCTGGATGATGCCAAAAAGCAGGAGATATTTAATAAATGGATCGCCGTTACCTATGAAAAGGGCAGGGATTATACGTTGGTATGGCAGGTGGCACTGGCGGCTCTTTTGATTCTTGGCGTTATTATCTACTGGAACAGGCGCCTGCAGCTTTTGAACAGAGAACTCTTTGCGGCCAAGGAAAAAGCCCAGGAGGCAACACGGGCCAAATCCAGCTTTTTAGCCAATATGAGCCATGAGATCAGAACGCCGATGAACGCTATTATCGGTCTGCTGTATCTGCTGAAACATTCGCCTTTAAACGATAAACAGCTTGATCAGGTTGGCAAGATTGAAACTTCTGCCAATAACCTGCTCAATATTATCAACGATATTTTGGATTTCAGCAAGATAGAGGCGGGCAAAATCAAGATTGAAAGTATTGATTTCAACCTTGAAGAGGTGATTGCCAACGTGCGCAGTATGACCGAATTTAAAGCCAGACAAAAGGGGCTTGAGTTTGTTGTGCGGTTACAGGAAGATATGCCCACGGCTTTGCACGGCGATCCCTACAGAATCACGCAGGTCCTTATCAACCTGGTAGGAAACGCGGTCAAGTTCACCGACGAAGGAAGCGTACAGCTGGACATAGACAGGTATAAACAGCGGTACCGCTTTCGTATCAGCGATACGGGGATCGGACTGAATAAAAAGCAGCAAAAGCACCTGTTTGACTCTTTTACCCAGGCTGATGCCAGTACCACCAGAAATTACGGCGGAACGGGGCTGGGACTGGCTATCTCAAAGCAGCTGGTCGAACTCATGGGCGGTGTTATCGGTTTTGAGAGTAAGTACAGGCAGGGGTCTGTTTTTTATTTCCTGCTGCCGCTGAAGCAGCAGACAGACCCTTACGCAAATACGCGGGCAAAACCTGAAAAGTTTGAGCCAAAAGCGCTGCACTCGGGGGTGATTTTGCTGGCTGAGGATAACGGTACCAACCGTGAAATCATCGCTTCGCTGCTTGAAGACAGCCCCGTTATCGTTGATATGGCCGTTGATGGAAGCCAGGCGGTGCAGATGTATGCCAAAACCCCCGGGCGTTACGATCTGGTACTGATGGATATACAGATGCCAGTGATGGATGGGTATGAAGCGGGCAAAGAGATATTGCAAATCGATAAAGACGCCGTTATCATCGCTTTAAGCGCCAATGCGATGAAGGAAGATTTCAAGAAATCAAAACAAAGCGGTTTTGCCGATCATATCAACAAACCCATCGATGTGGAAAAATTTTATGAAACCCTGCGCCGCTACGTCGCGATCAAAAAACCCAGCGCGCAGCAGGAGGGACAAGACAGTGCTCATGACTGCGTGGACTCAGGTAGTGCGATCGCTTCGCTTGGGGCCAAAGAAGTGTTTTTCAAGGTTGCATCCACCTTTTTAGCCCAGTACGCCACCGTGACCCTGCGCACTCTTGAAAAGAGTGAACTGTCCCGCGCCGTGCATTCGCTGAAAGGACTTGGGGCCAATGTCGGGGCACCGAAGCTGCAGCAACTGGCAGGCGAATATGAGCAAAACCAAAGCGATGAAAACCTGCAGCGTCTGCAAGAAAGTCTGGACTGCGTGGTTAAGCGGCTACAAGAATTTGTCCCAAAGCAGGAAAATATAAAACGCCAGGCTGATGAAAACAAGCTCTGGCAGCAGTTGGAGAGGGCACTGCTTTCCAAACGGCCAAACCGTATTGAAGCGGTGATGGCGGAGTTGGAAAAGATTCAGATGGATGGGCAGAAACAGGAAACTTTTGATACCATTAAGCAATTGGTTTTACAGTACAAATTTAAAGAAGCCGCGCAGCTTCTTGGGTAGGAGGCCTTTTGGCAAAAGCAAAGAAAAAAACACTGTTTGAATGCCAGCACTGCGGTTTTCAAACGCCCAAATGGATGGGTAAATGCGTCAACTGCGGCGCATGGGAAAGTCTTGTTGAGTTAAACCAAAGCGAAATCGAAGTACTCAAAGAGGTTGCAAAAACCCCCGCTTCATCCAAAGCCGTGTCTATCGAGCAGATCAAAGAAGACGATGTTATCCGCTTTAGCTCTCATGACAGTGAGTTTGATCTGGTCCTTGGCGGCGGCATCGTACCCGGATCACTGGTGCTAATCGGCGGCAGTCCCGGTATCGGTAAATCCACGCTGCTGCTGAAAATTGCGGGCAACCTGGCCCAAAACAGCCAGAGCGTGCTCTACGTCAGCGGGGAGGAGAGCCTGGGCCAGATCAAGATCCGCGCCAACCGCCTTGAAGCAAACGCCAAAGAGTTGTATCTGTTGCCTGAAATCAAGCTTGAAAGCATCATCGACGAGATGAACAGCAAGCGCTACAGCCTGATCGTGATCGATTCGATCCAAACCATCTACAGCGGCGAAATCACCAGTGCCCCCGGCAGCGTTACCCAGGTTCGCGCGATCACGTTTGAACTGATGCGCCTGGCCAAGGATAAAATGATTCCTATCTTCATTATCGGCCACATTACCAAAGAAGGCTCCATTGCCGGACCCAGGGTCTTAGAACACATGGTTGATACGGTATTATATTTTGACGGGGACGCCACCAAGGAGATCAGGCTGCTTCGCGGGTTTAAAAACCGCTTTGGCAACACCAGTGAGATCGGTATCTTTGAAATGACCAAAGAGGGGCTTAAAAGCAGTAAAAAGCTGCAGTTTTTTACGCACAAAAAACCCCAGTCGGGTTCTGCGCTGACTGTGATCATGGAGGGCAGCCGCCCCATCACCGTAGAGGTCCAGGCCCTTGTCAGCGATGCCTACGGCAATCCAAAGCGCAGTTCCAACGGTTTTGACTCCAACCGTCTGACCATGCTTTTGGCCCTGTTGGAAAAAAAGCTGGATCTGCCCTTTAACCAGTATGACGTGTTTGTCAATATCGCAGGAGGGATCAAGGTCAGCGAAACCGCGGCGGACCTGGCTATCATCGCCGCGATTTTAAGCAGTTTTCAAAACCGTCCCTTAAGTAAAGAGAGCCTCTTTATCGGCGAAGTCAGCCTTACAGGTGATATCAGAACCGTCAGCAGCCTTGATATCAGGCTCAATGAAGCAAGCGCGCAGGGCTTTAAAAATGCGATCGTACCGCTTAAGATCGAGTCAAAACTCAACCTCTACGCGGTCGAAGAGGTTGAAAAGGTTATTGACTGGATGTAAAAAATTCCACCCCGCCGGCATCTTTGGTTATGATCTTTTTCTCTTGCAAAAGCTCTTTGAAACGGTGCAGCGAAGGGGCGTCAAACAGTGCTTCGATATCTTCTTTTGTAAGCGGACGTTTGCTGAGTGTCGAAAGAATCTGCTTATGGCTGTAGGAAGCTTTCAAACCGCCGGCTTTACCGCGGGTAACTACGGCAACGGGCAGGTCGCTGTCAAAGGTGCGGGCCGCTTGAAGCAGCTGTTCATAACGTAACGCTTTCACATCATACGCAGGCGGCCTGTCCACGGTGCCGATATCGATGCGTTTGATATTTTCCAAGCGCCGCAAAATCGCATTGAGCGCGCGCAGCTGCCGTGAACTGTCATTGATGTTTTCCACCAGCAGGATTTCAATGATCAACTCCCCCTGATACAGTTTGCTAAAAGCCACCATCGCTTCAATCATCGCTTCAAAATCAAACCCTTTCACAGGGCGGTCAAGCTTTTTATGGCACGCGGCGTCCGCACAATCCAGTGAGAGTTTGACGATGTCGATTCCAAGCAGCGCGTTTTTTATCTGCTCTTCCTGCACTCTGGCCGAATTGGTCAAAATCAAACTTTTTGGCCGAAGGGTGTTAAGAAATGCAACCAGCTGCTTTAGATGCGGATAAAGCGTGGGTTCGCCGTTTGCGGTGACAGTGAGCACATCGATATCATCATAGCTTTCAAGCGCCTTGAGAATCTGTGCTTTGACTGTTTCTAAAGGCACTGCGCGCTGCTGCTTTTGCATCTGCGCAGCCCCCTTGAGTTCGCAGTAAAGACAGTCATAATTGCACTGCTTGAAATCCGGACTCAGATCAATCCCCAAAGAGGTGCCAAAACGGCGGGAACGTACGGGCCCAAAGATAATATTACTCATCTTTATGCTTTGCTATGACCATACCGGCAAATTTTCCCTCTTTGTAGATTTCGATGCGGTAGTGGGTGCCGGCTTTGTTGAGACTGAAACGATCAGGGATCTGGTCGGCGCCGACGGTGATATTGTTTTCGTCACCGTTGGTATAACCGATGATATTGACCCGGTACTCCTTGGGAGCGTGTACCGCAAAGTCTCCGGCAAAGGAAAAGCTTCCGGGCACGCTGACTTCCCGGCGCCGGCCGTCGGAGGTTATCGCAAGCTTTTGCAAACCGTGTTCCATCTTGAAATGATCGGGATAGAGGTAACTGACCGTCTTGTGGCCAATGTTGAGTTTAAACAGTTCGCGCTTTGGCGTGCTGTGGGGCGCCACCGCTACCAGCGGGTTGTCCGAGGTGACGGTATTGCCCTCTTTTTTCAGCGGAACGTAATACAACACCTTTTTGAGTTCACCCAGATCAAAGGTGATCGTGTCATTGATCGTAACCGTGCCAAGTTCGCGCAGTTTATTCTTGACGCTTTGTTTGTTGAGATCAAAATCCCGTTCGTATTCAATACCCATGATATTCATATACGCTTCAATGGCTTGGAGCTGATAAAACACTTTCAGGTGCAGCTGCCGGATATTCTTGCTGGTTTCAATAGCAAAAGCGGCTTTGTCGTGGGTAATGGAAAAAAAGGTCAGAGACAGCTGCTGCTGTTCATCTTTATATTTGGTCTGGGTGTTTTTGACGCCGAATTTATGGTGGTTTTGTTCCAAAAAGCCGTTGTTGAGTTTTTTTGCCACTTCGTTTGCGATCTTGTCCAGTTCCCCGTATTTAAGCCCGGGAACGTGCTGCTGGTCGATAATGCTGGCCTGCCCCCAGGCGGCGGGATTAAAGATGGAACTTTCCCACTGCTGGCGGTAATAACCGTGGCCGTCATGCAGGTTTAAAACCAGATCCACCGGCTTGGCGGTGATGAGGCTTTTGATGCGCGCAACGCTGTCGTAGTCGGGATCATCTTTTTCGATGTGGGCAAACTTTCTGTTCATATCTCCGTAGATTCCGCGGCGAAATGCCAAAATGGAATCAAAGTTGAGATTGGGAACGATCCACAGGTTTCCCGTTTTGATCGTATAGGAGGTGGACAGAAGCATCGGCGCGAAATAGGAACCGGGTTCATCCCCGTGGATACCGCCGATAACCAGCAGCGTGTCTCCGGGGGTCTGACCGTGCTTTTTTATGAGGTCAAAATCCAGCTTATCGGCCAATGAAAAAGTTATAAGAGTAAAAAAAACAAATACAAACCGCATATGATTACTTTTCAAGGATGATTTGGATACGGTTGTTTTCATCCATGGTCACATACAGTGTCTTAATGCCCCGTGAACGGTGGTTGGAAGCGTCATACTTTTGAAACATCGTGATTTGAAACACTTTTTGTTCGTACAAAGAGGTCGGATAGGGAATGATCTTGATATTGGAAAATCTGATGCGTTTGTCGTGGGCGATATCAAAGATGCGCTTTTTGGTTCTGGCAAAGCGGTCAAACTCCTGCCCTTTGCGCCACTGAAAATCTTCCCGGCTGTACATCGACAGGTACGCGTCGTATTCATTGTATTTCCACGCACTCTTCCAGCGGTAGATAAAAGCCAGGATATGCGCGATCTGGTCGCGGTTGGTTTTATACTCGCCGTTTTCGCTTGTCAGCAGGATGGCGTTTTCATACTGCAGCTTTTCATCGATGGTTTTCAGCAATTCGTTCTCAACGGCGATGCAGCCTTCGGTTTTTTGCTTTTTGGGATTATCCAAAGGAAACCCGTGCAGCCAGATGCCGCTGCCGTTTTTTTGATGCATCCGGTCAAAATAGTTGGGATAGTTGGTGACAATGGCCAGAGGCCCGTAAAAGGGATCGACGTGTTCGATGCGTTTGGTAAACTGATACACCCCGCTTGGCGTTTTCAGATCGCCTTCAACGAATTTGTCGCCTTTGATTTCACCTACGACCGCCTCGGTTTGCAGCAAGACGTTAAACGCATTGTCATACAGGGTCAAAGAGGGTTTTGATTTATCGACCAAAACAAAATTGGTAAAATCTTTTTGTTCAAAATAGCCAAACGTAACGTTTTGATCCCTGATACGCTCTTTCCAGAAATCTTTTGTCTGCAGGCGGCTTTCAATCGTTTTTTCAACCGCCCCGATACCCTCCTGCAGATACAGGTTGGCGTATTCGTCATCGTTTGCTCCCGCAAATCCCAGGACCAGAAGCACAAAAAGAAAAATTCTCACCGGTTATCCTTTTTGACTCACCTGCTGGCATGTCTTGACAAAATGCCGTGCGTTTTCGACGGGAACGTCGGGCAAAATACCGTGACCCAGGTTGAAAATATGGCGCTTGCCGCCCATGACGTTCTGGATATGGCGGACCGATTCGGTCGTAGCTGCCTTGTCATACAGGCGGCAGGGTTCCATATTGCCCTGAAGGACGTATTTATCGCCCAGTTTTTCCTTGGCCAGCTCCATCGGCGTGGACCAGTCAACGCCGAAGACGTCAAAATTGCCGTAGATTGCGTCTAAGTAGCTGCCGATGCCTTTTGGAAACAAGATAACGGGTGTATCGGGGTACTTTTGCTTGATATATTCTGCAATTTCGACCATGTACTTCCAGCCAAACTCCATATACGCCTCTTTTTCCAGCGCGCCCGCCCAGCTGTCAAAGACCTGGACCACGTCGGCTCCGGCCTCGATCTGCTTTTGCAGGTAGTATTTGATCACTTGGGCCACTTTTGAAAGCAGGCTGTGCATCATTTCAGGATCGCTGTAGACAAGCTTTTTGCATTTGTTGTATGTTTTTGAACCCTCGCCTTCGATCATATACGTCACAAGCGTCCAGGGAGCGCCCGTAAAGCCGATCAGCGCTTTATCCTCAGGCAGCTGCTGTTTTAACAGCTCTATTGTTTCATAGACAAAATTCAGCTTATCCGCGGCTTCCTCACCGCCAAGCAGACCGTCGATGTCGGCCCGGTTTTTGATGGGGTTGTGATACACCGGGCCCTTGCCCTTGATAAATTCCAAATCCATGCCCATCTCCTGGGGCACGGTGAGAATATCACTGAATAAAATCGCAGCATCCACACCGACGATATCCAGCGGCTGGATCGTAACTTCGGCCGCTTTTTGCGGGTCGTGGCAGAGGTTTAAAAAACTTCCGGCCTGTGATCTTACCTGCATATACTCAGGCAGGTACCGTCCGGCCTGGCGCATCATCCACACGGGGGTGTAGGGCGTTTGCCTGCCTTTGCACGCGTCAACAAAAATTTTTGACATATCAGTTTTCCTTTTGTGTTTTATCTTTGGGTTTTCCCAAAAAGTTTAAAAAATACAGCCCTAAAGCCAGTGCCGCGATAGAAAGCGCAAAATACAGCATCTCCAGCGGCGTGGTAAACTGCGTGTGCAGTACCCGCTGAAAGAAATTGACCACTAAAACCATGATGATGACTTTGGCAATCTTGTCTTTGAGTTGATCTAAGGAGGTGACTTTTAGTATCTTGCTTGCCTCAGGGTCGCCCTCAGCTTCATCGATATAAGAGATAAAAAGTTCATATACCCCAAACGAAAAGATCAACAATACGATTGCGATGAGATACAGATCGATAGCACCGATGATGTCGGCCACGATATCTTCGTGAAAGTGCTCGGGATGGGCGCCGCTGCTGTAGGTGTCAATTACAAAGCCCGCTACCCCAAAGATATCCACGCTGCCCACGATAAAAAGCACGATCGCCCCAAGCAGGCCGAAGATAACAGCCAGCAGGGTGATAAAACGGCTGCGCCAGATCGCGCCTTCAAAAAGTTTTTCGATCATTTAGTTTTTCTCTATCCATTTTTGCGCGATTCGCACCGCATTGGTCGCCGCGCCCACTCTGACCTGGTCTGCGACGTTGAAAAAGTGCAGTACGTTGTTTTCAAACTGATCTTTCCTGATTCTGCCCACATAGGTCAGGTCCGTATCGGTTGAAATAACGGGCATGGGGTAAATATTGTTTTGTAAATCATCAAGAACTTTCATGTTTTCAAAATCGGTAAATGCTTTTCTCACCGCTTCGATATCCACATCCACGTCATCTGCAAAACGTACCGTGATCGATTCGCTGTGGCTTCTAAGGATCGGAACGCGCACGCAGGTTGCGCTGACGGCCAACTCTTTGTGCAAAATCTTTTGCGTTTCATTGGTCATTTTCATCTCTTCTTTGGTATAGAGATTGGGCTGGGGTTTGTCGATATCGGGAATCACGTTCAGCGCGATCTGGTGTTCAAAGGCTTCATGTTTGCTGCCGTCGAGTTTGAAATCAAAAAAATCTTTCATCTGCGTTACCAGTTCCTCCATGCCGCTTTTGCCCGCGCCGCTGGTGGCCTGGTAGGTACTGACGTCCACGCGTTTGAGGCCGTAGAGATCTTCAAGCGGTTTCAGTGCCTGCACCATCTGGATCGTGGAACAGTTGGGATTGGCGATGATGCCGCTTTGGCGCCAGTTGTCGATATCTTCGGGATTGACTTCGGGAACGACAAGGGGCACGTTTTTATCCATGCGAAAGAAGCTGGTGTTGTCAATGACCACCGCGCCGGCTTCCACGGCGTATTTGGCGTATTTTTCCGAAATCGATCCGCCCGCGCTGAAAAAGGCGATATCGATATCTTTATCTTTAAAGCTTTCTTCGGTGAGCTCTTTGACGGTGTACTCTTTGCCCGCGTATTCGATCTTGCTGCCCGCACTCCTGCTGCTGCCAAGAGGCAGAATATCTTTTATGGGAAAGTTCTGTTCTTCTAAAATCCGAAATATCTCTTCGCCTACCGCACCCGTGGCGCCGGCGACGGCGATGGAATATTGTTTCATCTGTTTCTCCTTTTTATAATCTGCTGTCTAAAAACAGGTCCTGTCCTGTTATCGTTTTGTCTTCGCTTAAAATTGCGGCGCGTTCCACGACTGAGAGCAGTTCTCTGATATTGCCCGGCCAGTTGTAGCCAAGCATCGCTTCTAGCGCTTCTTTGCCCAGTTTCTTCTCTTGCAGTCCGTGTTTTTCACAGATACGCTCTAAATGGCTTTTTGCAAGGGGTTCGATCTCTTCGGTACGCTGCCGAAGCGGCGCGATGGTAATGGGGATCGTGTTGAGACGGTAAAACAGATCCTGCCTGAATGCCCCGTCTTTGATCTTTTGTTCGATATCGGCGTTGGTAGCGCTGATTACGCGGACGCTGATGTCGATGGGTTTATTAGACCCCAGCCGTTGAATCTTTTTTTCCTGCAGGGCCCGAAGCAGCTTTGCCTGAACGCCGTAAGGCATCTCCGCTATTTCATCTAAAAACAGCGTGCCGCCGTTGGCTTCTTCAAACAGCCCTTTTTTTGTCTTCTCCGCATCGGTAAAAGCACCTTTTTCAAAGCCAAACAGTTCGCTTTCGATGAGGTTATCGGGAATCGCGGCCATGTTGATAGCAACGAATCTGTTCCCGGCGTAGGGGGAGTTTTTGTGGATGAAATCGGCAAAGACCTCTTTGCCCACGCCGCTTTCACCCTGCAGCAAAATCGTCGCGTCACTGGCGGCTGCTTTTTTGGCCAGACGCAGCGCTTTATCCAGGGCTTGACTGCTTGCTTCAAAGCCTTTTGGTTTTTTTATACTGTTTGCAGCGGGTCTGTTTTGCAGTTTTGTTTTGACCTTGTATGAACGGTTGATCGCTTTGACAAGGTCTTCAATCTCAAAAGGTTTGGTTAAAAAATCTTTCGCTCCCAGACGCAGAGCTTCAACGGCTCGCCCCAAAGTCGCGTCGGCGGTGATGACGATGGCTTCGTACCGGTTGTCCAGACGCGTTAAAAACTCAATCCCGTCCATTTTGGGCATAGTGATGTCAGTAACCACCAGATCATAGCTTTCATCAAGCTTGTCCAAAGCGGTAACGGCGTTGCGGAAGGTTTTGACTTCAAACGCCTCATATGCCTTCAAAGCGATTTCAAGAGATTTTCTCATATTGATATCGTCTTCAACGATAGCAATTTTCATTAGGACCCTTTTGGTTGTAAATGCCTATTTTAAAAGCCCTATTTTAACGAAACCATTATTAAATGCAACTTTGATTCGTTGTGGATAAATCTGCAGTGTTGTAGCGGTGGAGCCAACGGCATCTGTCGCGGTATCTGCTGCCGTTACGGTCGCGCCTTCGCGCAGTAGCAGATTGACAATATCGCTTTTTTGTTTGCGAATTACTTCTTCTAAGCTTTGCAGGCCGCTGTAAAACAGAAGGGTTTTATACACAGAACCCTTCTGTTTTACCATCGCTTTGGAGATAAGAACCGTCTCGTTATAAAAGGCCATGTTTTTACTGTGCATTTTATACGTGACGTAAAAATCCTGCGCAGCGCACAAAGCGCTGCCAAGAAGCATTACTGCGACAATCTGTCGAACCATCGGTTGCCAGAAACCCGCAGTTCCATCTCTACTTCAGCCATGCCGTCTTTAAACTGCGACTGCATCACCGAAGCGTTTCTGATCATGGCGCGTACGCATGTTCGTACTTCGGTTTTGTTTGCCACCATGTTTCTGATGTAATCACGCCCCTCAACCTGTACGCCGTTGAGTTTTTCGGCCAACTGTCTGTACGCATCCGCGATTGCCGCTCGTTTTGCCAGGGCTTTGGCCTGTGCGGGAGAAATCGTAGAAGAGGGCGCCACACCCTGTCCCACGGTACTCATCACAATCGTGGAGTTTCTTGAAAGCTTTGTGCCCATACAGTTGCTGCCGCTTCTGCACTGCTGTACGTTCTGCGGGTTCTGGGCTTTGTTGTTATTGATGGTGATGGTATTTTCTGACTGTTTTGGCTGCTGGGCTGTTTGGGCGCTGCCGTTTTGGGCATACGCAAAACCCAAAGCAAAAACAAATACAGAAAGGCTTATCTTTTTTAGCATGGTTTCCCCTTGTGTGTAATAATGGTACATCTCTTTCAAGCAAAGAGTGTACCAGTTGGAACACGCAGACAGCGGGCGGATTTTCGATATAATAAGACACTTCTTGCAACTTGCGCGCAAAGGAACAACATGCAGTTACAAACGGTGGGATTTACGCTCAGGCCCTCCTCGCCTGAACTGAAAGGAGCGTTTTTTAACGTCAAGGAACTGTTTGAAAAAGAAAATATCGAAGTGCTTATCGATGATATCAGTGCGGGGATGATCGGGGTGTACGGGACTTCGTTTGACCGGATGTGCAGACAAAGCGATATGCTTGTAGCCCTCGGCGGCGACGGGACGCTCATCTCGCTGGTGCGCCGCAGTTATAATTTCAACAAACCCGTCCTTGGCGTCAACGCGGGCAACCTGTGCTTTTTATCCGATGTTTCCAGTCTTGAGATGAAGCAGTTTTTGCAAGATATCATAACCGATAATATACGAATCGATAAGCGTATGATGATTGAGGGGGTGATTCACAAACAAAACGGTGAACCTGAACATTTTGTCAGTTTCAATGACGTGGTCGTCTCCCGTCCTTCTATTTCTCACATGGCAACGGTGGAAGCTTTTGTGGATGATAAAAATTTCAACACGTACCACGGCGACGGGCTGATCGTTTCCACGCCCTCGGGTTCGACTGCGTATAACCTGGCCTGCGGCGGCCCGGTGGTGTATCCGCTGACACATGCTTTTATCCTCACACCGATCTCTCCGCATTCGCTTACCCAGCGTCCGCTGGTGATGCCTGCTGATTTCAGTATCAAGCTGCGTTCGGCTGAACAGGTTCTTATCATCGTCGACGGGCAGGAACGCTACAGTCTGTATGCCGGCGACGAAGTCATTCTTACCCTCGCATCCCGCGATGCCAGGCTGGTTCACCGTATAGAGCGCAACTATTTTGACGTATTGCGCCAAAAGCTTTCATGGGGAGGTGAGTAGTGATTCACAGATTGTTGGCTCTGGACCTTGTGGGCTTTGAAAAACTTGATCTTGATTTTGAAGACGGCCTTGTCGTTTTTACCGGTCCCAGCGGGGCGGGTAAGTCGGTCCTGATCGGTTCGATCCTTTCACTGATCGGGCTGCAAAAGCCCGCAGCCAAGCTGAGCGAAATGACTTTTGATCTGCCCGCGGGGCTGGAGTGCGGCGATTTTGAACTGGATGAAGAGGTGGTACTTAAGCTGGTCAACAAGGAAAAGGCGCGGTACTACATCAATGACCAGAGCATTTCCAAAGCCAGGCTGAAGCAGCTTTTTAGCGGCCATTTTAAACATTTAAGCGTACGCAGCGGCGATGAGCTCAGCCGTTTGCAGCAACTCCTTGACCTGCAGGCGGCCGCCGATGACAGCAGCTTTGAACAAAAGACGCAGGAGTTTGAAAACCGCTACATGCATTATAAAGAGGATGAGAAAAAACTGCTTGCTATCAATGAGGATGAAAACAAGGTCCAGGAACTCATCGAATTTGCCAGGTTTGAAATCGAAAAGATCGAATCAATCGATCCAAAGCCCGGCGAAGATGAAGAGCTTATGGAAATCAAACACAAGCTTTCTAAAATCGATAAGATCAAAGACAGCATAGAGATGGCTTCGCAAATTTTTGAGTATGAAAGCGCGGTGTTTGAAGCGTATTCAATTATGGACAAAGACAGCAGCCTTTTTGATGAGGCGATGAATCAGCTGCGAAACGATTTTGAAAGTTCGCAGGATATGGTTGAAGAACTATCTGATGTGGATGTGGAATACGTTCTTGACCGTATTGAAAAGCTCAGTGAACTCAAAAACAGGTTTGGCACCATTGAAGAGAGTTTGAACTACCTGGATCAGAAAAAACAGCAGCTGCAGGAGTATGAAAACATCTCCTTTACCAATACAAACCTGCAGCAAAGCCTGCAGGAGCAGGAACAGACACTGCAAAAGATGGCAGAAGCGTTGACAAAAGCGCGCCAAAAAGCGGCTAAAAAGGTCCAAAAAGAGTTAAACGGGTATTTAAAAGCCCTGCGCTTAACGCCGGTGCATTTTGTTTTCAGTCAAAAACCGCTGAGTGCTGACGGTATTGACCGCATCGATCTTGATCTGAAAGGGTCTACGCTCAAAACCCTCAGCGGCGGCGAGTACAATCGGGTGCGTCTGGCGCTGCTGGTGGTCAAAAGTAATCTCAGCAGCCAAAGAGGCGTGATTATTCTTGATGAGATTGATGCCAACGTCAGCGGGGATGAATCCATTGCTATTGCTGAGATGGTGCAAAAACTCTCTCGCAGATACCAGATTTTTGCGATCAGCCACCAGCCCCATATCAGTGCCGCGGCCAGGCAGCATTATCTGGTGACCAAAGACAGCAGGGGCAAAGCCCGCGTGCAACCCTTAAGCGGCAGCGACCGCGTGGATGAGATCGCGCGTATCATCGGCGGAGAAAACCCCGGAAGCGAAGCGGTCAGTTTTGCCAAAAAGGTGCTGGCCCAGCATTAAACTTTTGTCTCCAGCGCTTCGGCGATGAGTTCGATGGGGTTTTTAAACTCCGTTTTTACACCGTTTTCATGCATAGCGTTGCTAAGCTGCATCCGGCACGCGCTGCACTCGGCACTGACGACGTTTGC
>CAYUAC010000047.1:0-14759 GCA_964442515.1 uncultured Campylobacterales bacterium
CGATTCCGACGGTTAAGAGCTCTTTTTGTTTTGTTTTGTCCAAAACCTTGCGCACTCCTTCTAACATACTGTCGCTGTGGGAATAGATCGCGTCAAATTCGATTTTTTGCTCCATGAGTTCCTCGGTGACCCTGATCGCTTCGCTGCGCAGGAAGTCGGCACTTCTTGAGATAACGGTAATATCGTCGTATTTGTCAATAACTTCCATAAACCCCTGTGTCCGCTGCGCTGTTACGGTCGTTCCGCTGACGCCCTCAAGCATCAAAACGGTCGCATCCTCATCCAGGCGGCTTTGCATGTATGACGCGGCCTGCCTGGCTATCTGGGTGTTATCGGGACGGATGAAGGTTGTATACGCGTCTGTGGTGATTCCTCTGGAGAGCAAAACCACTTTGATGCCTTTGTCAACGGCTTTTTGCAAAACCTTTGCCGTGATTTCCGCGCTGATGGGACTTGTAATGATAAAATCCACCTCTTTTTGGATGAATTTTTCGATATCGGCAATCTGCTTGGCGATACTGCCGCCGGCATCGCTGACTTGCAGATCGATAAAATCGTATTTGGACGCGGCCTGTTTGACGCGCATCACCTGCATCGCCCGCCAATCGTTGTTTTCTATGGTATCCTGGGCAAATCCAACCGTGTAGGTTTGCCCCCAGGCAAAGCCAAGCAGCAAAAATGCCGTCATTATAATCTTCATTCTCTGTTCTCCTTTACATCCATAACGATACACAACCCTTTGTGCGTGTTAAAAGCCCTGATTGAGCCGCCCATGTGTTCTACCACGATGACACGGGTCATATGCAGTCCGATACCCGTTCCCTTGCC
Organism: uncultured Campylobacterales bacterium; assembly: GCA_964442515.1. Classification (GTDB taxonomy): domain Bacteria; phylum Campylobacterota; class Campylobacteria; order Campylobacterales; family Sulfurovaceae; genus TCS-49. The sequence continues at coordinate 829 of CAYUAC010000047.1, forward strand.
CTGGTCTTTGGTGGTAAAGTAGGGCTCGAAGATGCGGGGCAGCGTTGCTTCATCCACACCCCCGCCGCTGTCGCAAACCGTGATTTTTTTGTCGTCGGCGTCGGTCGTAATCTGTATTGTACCGTTTTTGTAACCGTTGTCAACGATGGCGTCTTTACTGTTGCTGATAATGTTTAAAAGCACCTGCTGCATTTCGCTTTGGTAACTGTGCAGAGTAAAATCTTCGCCGCTGATATCAAGGGTGATATTATGGCTTGCAAGCTGGGCGCCGAGGAGGTGGCGGATGCTGCGCGCGACCGCGTGGATACTGAAATCGGATTTTTGTTTGTCGGTTTTGAAAAAGTTGCGAAAATCCTCAATCGTTTTGCTCATAAACTCAATCGTTTTTGTCTGCCTGGCGATAAAATCTTCCAAAAACGCTTCATCGATCAGCCCCTCGTCATAATCATCATCCAGATTCTGGATATTGATGCTAAGCGCGTTTAACGGCTGGCGCCACTGGTGCGCGATGGCGCCGATCATTTCTCCCATAGCGGCAAGCTTGGCCTGTTCCTGCAGGAGTTTGTCCTTTTGCGTAATCTGGGCGACTTTTTGTTCGACCTCCCTGTTGAGGTTGGCGTTGAGCTGCTTGAGGCGCTGTTCCAGTTTTTTTCTGTCGGTGATATCTTTAAAAACACTGAGGATATAGCGTTTGTCATTGATGGTGATGCGTTTTAAGCTGATGCTGACGTCAAAAACCCTGCCGTTTTTTGTGATGTGGGCACTTTCAAAATGCAGTGTTTCCCCCTCTTTAGTCGCGTCAATCCGCTTTTGGACCGTATGCGCGTCGTCGTTATAGTCAAAATCACTGATCTTCAGTGACGAAAATTCTTTGGCGGTGTAGCCAAAATGGCGCAGGGCCTGTGAATTGAACATCACCGGACGGGACGTGTCGGCATCGACTAAAATGGTGGGATCGGGATAAAGTTCAAACATCGATTTGAAAAAGTTTTCGCTTTCCTGCAGCTTTTTGCGCGCCTGCAGTTTTTCGGTGATATCCCTGGCGATACCGAGGTAACCCGTTTTGTTTTTGCTGCTGTCAAGGATAGGCGTGATCTCTAAAGAGACGCTTTTTTTACCGCCGTCTTTGGCGATATAGGTGAAGGTTTTGTTTTGTCTGTGTTTGGCGCTGAAACATTGCAAAAAAGAAGAGAGGGTAAACTCGCCCTTGCAGCCTGTCTGCCTGTAGGCAGTGGCAAGTTCGTCCAGATCGTGAAAAAGCAGAGGGGTTTGACTGCCCGTGACCTCCTGCCTGCTGTAGCCAAGCAGCCTGGAGGCGGCGGTATTAAAAGCCGTAATCGTACCGTTGGTGTCCACGGCAATCATGGCAATACGCGCGCTGGCGTCAAAAAGGCTTTGGTACTGTCTGCTGGAATCTTTGTAGCGTTTGTTCAATACCCTCTGACGCCAGACAAAATAGGCAAGCAGTGCGCTCAGGGTTCCAAACAGCATGATAAACCCGAAATAGACCCGCTTTTGCTTTTGGTAATGTTCGTTGAGCTTTTGCGTTTGCAGCGCAACCTGTTCTTCCAGTCCCTGCTGATATTGCCACAGGTCGTCTCTGTCCATCCGCTGGGGGGAAATATCGTTGATGACCGATAAAAGCAGGGTGGTGTTGTTTTCAAATTCGTAGGGGCGGGAAAAGACTTCGACGGTTTTGAGCTGATTCTCTTTTGTGCGGTGGCGGAAGATGAAGTAGTTCCTGTCCTGTGCCTTGGCTTCTTCCATCTCCTGTTTGACCTGCTTTTGGGAAAAAGCGTTGATATCCTGGATACGCATCGATTGCAGTTTACCCCGCGGGTATCCGTAAAAGCGCGCCGCGGCATCGTTGGCGCGTTTGATTTCGCCGCTTTGCGGGTCGATAAGGAGCATGATCGTATCATGGGCGGTAAAGACTTTTTCAAAATCCAGTGCATGCAGGCAGCTTGCGCCAAAGAGTAAAAAAGAGACAATCAGAGTTTGTATCATTTAGTTTTCCTTGGCAAATTCTATAACGACGCATAAGCCCTCTTCGCCGTTGTACGCATACATCCTGCCGCTCATGTGGTCGCTGATGATCACGCGGCTCATATGCAGCCCGATTCCGGTACCTCCGCTAGCCTGTTTGCTGGTAAAGTAGGGTTCAAAGATGCGCTCTAATTCATCTTCGGCCACGCCGCCGGCGTTGTCGCAGATGTAGATGCTTCTGTGTTCTTTGTCAAGGATCACCGTGACTTTGCCCTCTTGCAGCTTTTGTTCGGTGATGGCGTCTTGGGAATTGGTGATGACATTGAGCATCACCTGCTGGACTTCGCTTTTATATCCCTTGATCGTAAAATCTTCGCCTTCATAGGCAAGGGTGATGTTGTGATTTTTCAGCTGCGCGCCCAGCAGCTGCCTGACGGTGGTAAAAACTTCCAGCAGGGAAAAGTGCTGTTCACTCTTGTCGGTTTTGAAAAAGTTGCGAAAATCTTCGATCGTTTTGCTCATGAATTGAATGGTATCTGTTTGTTTTTGAATAAAACGCTGCAAAAACGCTTCATCGATCAACCCCTCTTCGTAATCATCTTCCAAGTTTTCGATATTGATAAAAAGCGCGTTTAAAGGTTGTCGCCACTGGTGCGCGATGGCCCCGATCATTTCACCCATAGCAGCAAGCTTGGCCTGTTCCTGCAGCATTTTGTCTTTTTGCATCATCTTTTCAACCTGGCTGGCCACTTCGTCGTTGAGTTGATTATTGAGTTTTTTGAGTGCAAACTCCTGCGTTTTTTGCCGGGTGATATCCTGATGGGTTCCAAACATAAGCACGGGTTTGCCGTCTTTGTCCCACTTGGTGACTTTGCCCCGGTCCAGTACCCAGATATAGTGGCCGTCCCTGTGGCGCATACGCCCTTCGAATTCATAATAATCGGTTTGGCCTTCAAAGTGCTCCTTGAGGCGTCGTTCGCTTTCCATGACGTCATCTGGGTGGGCAAGTTCGATCCATGTTTCTATGGTCGTTGGCTGCAGCTGGCTGAGTTCATAGCCAATCATCTGCGCCCATTTGTCGTTAAATACCGTTTTACCGGTCTGGACGTTCCACTCCCACGTGCCCACGTTGGTCCCTTCAATGATATTTTCAAGGCGCGTGGTTTGTTTTTGGATTTTGTGCAGGGTTTGGCGCAGGGAAGTACGGGCGTATTCAAAGCTTTTGCCAAGCTTGCCGATCTCATCGGTTCTGTGCCATACAAAGGGCGTATCCAGGTCATTGTTTGAAATCTGTTTTGCCTGTAATACCAGGGTGTTGACCGGAGCGATTACTTTTTTGTACAAAAACAGTACCAGTATCACGATACCCGCAAGCAGCTGCAGCGCAAAGGTCGCTATGAGGATGAGGCGCTGCTTTTGCAGATGCTGCTTCATCTGTGCGTCGGTAAATTTCAGTTTCAGCGTGCCGATGACGCTGTCATTGTTTGTAATCTCTTTTGTGATCGTATGCAGATTGCCCGCGGTGTGTTTGTGGGGGTGAAGCTCTAAAAAGGTTTCCCCGCTGAGCGCGTCGGTGACGGTAATGGAGATAACGCGCTCATCTTGTAAAATAGGCTTGATCGCATCCATCGCGCTTTCTTTGCGCAGTTCCCACAGCGGCGTACTCAGTGAGGAAGCCAAAAGTGAACTCATTCTGGTAGAAAAGCGCTCTTGCTCTTTAGCCTGGGCGCCTTTGGCGCGATCAATCAGGATGTAGCCGGCGATCATACTCGGGATCAACAGCGCTACAAAGAGGATGACCGCGACAAAACCCGGCAGATTCAGATTGCACAGACTGAACTTTTTTGGCGGCGTTTTCATCGGGATGCCTTTACAAAGCGGTTTTTGATCATTTTAAATTTGCCTTTTTCTTTGAGCCTGTTGTACGCTTTTTTCCAGCGCCGTATAATCTCCGGGTCCGTTTTTTTGGAAAAAGCCAGATAGTACGCCTGTTTTGTCAGCGTAAAAGGAAGCGGTCGAAACAGAGAACACGCAAGGTTTTTCTGTTCGCACTGGGCCTGGATCGAAATATCGCCAAGGGCGATGAGATCAACCTGCTTTTGTGCCAGCGCGTTGGTATCGGCCAGATTTTTTGAAAGTGTTGAGAGGTTGTCGAAATCTTTTTTACGCAGCAGCTGATGCAGCGCGTTTTGTTCCGGGCCTGCGTCAATCAGCCCCACGCTTTTAGCCTCATGTAGCGTTGTGACGCCCGTTGGCGCGTCTTTGTGTTCATACAGGGAAAAAGTTTCCCGATACAGCGGCCCGATCCAGTAAAACTTGTCTTCACGGGTTTTGGTACGAAGCGTGGAAAACACGGCGTGGTTTTGCTTTTTCAGCGCCGTTTCGTACGCTCTGTTCCACGGAAGTATCCGCAGGGTATAGGTATCGCCTGCTTCTTTGGCGATGGCTTTGACCGCTTTGGCGGCTATACCCGTAACGGTGCCGTTTTGTTGGTAATTCCAGGGCGGATTGTATTCTGTGAGCAGGTGAATCTGGGCGCCAAAAGCAAAAACGCCCGCAAGTAAAAGCAGCAGTGCTTTCATTGTTTTTGCTCCATGCAGGTATCAAAGATTTGCTGTGCCGTGCCGTTTTGATGCAGTTTGCGCAGCCGGCGCTGCCATCTGTTGACTTCCCTTTTGGACACGGCTTTGTTAAAAGCGATGCACAGGGTCGTTTCGTACAGTTTTACCGAGCTTTGAACGATTTTTTGAACATCATAAGAGCCGCCAAGCGAATAGATCGCCTCGGGTGTGCCGGCGATGAGATCGACCCTGTCAAGCAGCAGTTTCTGTACCTTTTTTTTTGTACTGGAGGAAAAATCAAACTTTTCATGTCCGATCTTTTGCAGCCTTTGGTGGGCGCCGAAATCCTGAACCACTCCGATGGTGAAACCGTGCAGTTTGTGCTTTGATATCGGGGGGCTTGTCCCTTTTTTATAAAAAAGATATACCTGCGCCTTTCGCAGCGGACAGGCAAAACGGTATTTTTTCTCCCTCTGGGGTGTTTTAGCCATCGAAAAAAGTACGGCGTTTTCCTTTGTCTGCAGCATTCGCAGGGCTCTGGACCAGGGATATACTTTGATATCTGCGTCAATGTTTAAATCTTGCATCACCTGACGTACCAGTTGAGTGCTCATCCCCGTCAGTTTACCGTGCTTTGTGTAATTGTAGGGTTTTAACTCTTCAGTCATGACAAAAAAAGAGTTTGCGTGCAAGCTTGCGGCAAACAGAAGGCCAAGAAACAAAAGACGCATGAATTTTCCTTATTCGAAAATAATCAGGATCATCGATCCGTTGATGTTTCGCGCGCAGAGTTTATACTCTTCCTCGCCCAGTTCGACATGATTGTCAACCAACCCCCGGATGATTTTTTCTTCATACTCTTGGAGTTCACTGCTGTTTTGGCAGCCAAGCAGGTTCAAAAGCTTGTTGTTTGCGCGCACGATGTGGTGGTGCTTTAAAAGCAGGGCGGGTTTGTTTGGCAGCTGCAAAAGCGTATCGATGCTTGCGGCACTTTTTGTTTCAAGCTCGTCATACTTGATCGCTTTGGCGTTAAAAGCCAGTGTTTCCTTGAGACGTTTTTTGCTGATGGGTTTGAGGATGTATGATGTTACGCCCTCATCAACCGCGTCGTATAAAAAGCTGCTTTCGCCGTGGGCGGAGGTGATCATGATCGGAATCACAGGATCAGCCTTTCTGATCTCTTTGATCATTTCGATACCGTCCATTACCGGCATCTTGATATCGGTGACGATCATATCGATCTGATCTTTGTGCGCTTCATACAGCTGCACTCCCTCTTTGCCGTTGTAACCGATATATACGTTTTTCAGCATCCGCTTCAGTGAGCGGCCAAGGGCGTCTGCAACCTCTTTGTCATCTTCTACGTACAGTATTGAAATCTCTTTGAGTATTTCCAAATTTATCCTTTCTTAAGCTTTTTCTACCCGGTCTCTGCCGTTGTCTTTTGCTTTGTAAAGCGCTTTGTCGCACCGGCTGAAGAGTGCATCCGTCGTATCGCCTTCACGGACTTGCGTGACGCCGAAACTGGAAGTGATACCCCCGGCGACCTCATGATTGATACCGTGTACTTTTTTTCTCAGCTGCGAACACGCCGTGTACGCTTCTTCCAAATGCGTCTTTGGCATCAGGATTACAAACTCTTCGCCGCCCCATCTGGCAAAAAAGTCCGTTGAGCGGATGGAGGAGTTGATCGTCTGGGCTAACGCGATAAGCATTTCATCCCCGATGAGGTGGCCGAATCTGTCGTTAAAGATTTTAAAATGGTCAATATCCAGTATCGCTATGGAAAAGATGTCGCCGTAGCGTTTAAACAGTTCAAACTCATAAGAAAATACCTCTTCAAATTTGTTTCTGTTGTAGATGCCGGTTAAGCCGTCTATGAGTGCCTGCTGCTGAAAGCGTTTCTTACTGGCTTGCAGCTGGGAAACATCGGTGAGGTTAAAAAGGTATTGTTTTTTCTTTTCTATCGTAATGGGTTCAAGATGCAGGGTAAAGGTTTTGGTATTCATATCTTCTGTTATCAGCGATACCACGCGCTGTTCTTCGCTTCGCTTTTCATAGTTGTGCAAGAAATCCTCTTTACTGGAAGCGCTTAAAAAATCTTCGTCATTGACAAATATTTCCAGAAAGCTTTGGTACTTTTTTTCAAAATCCGCAATCTGGCTGAGATGGAAAAAATTTAAAAATGATTCGGAGGCGAAACTGATAGTTTCAAAATCGCTGACGATGATCATACTGGAACTGTCGCTGAGCAGGTGTTCAAGCACGATTTTTTGCTTCTGGTTTTCCCGCTCCAGGTAAAGGGCTTTGGAGATTGTTTCGATCTTGGATTTCAGGATCGATTTATCCACGGGTTTGAGAAGGTACCCTTCCACCTGCAGTTCCAGGGCCTGGATGGTGTAATCGGATTCACTGTGGGCGGTTGTGAAGATAAGGGGCTGGTCGGGGTTGATCTCTTTGATCCGTTTTGCCATTTCGATACCGTTCATATTGGGCATTTTGATATCGCTGACGATGATGTCGGGATTATGCTTTTGATACAGCGCCAATCCCTCTTTCCCGTCATTGGCTACAAAGACCTCTTTGCCGTAGCGCTGCAGCGCTCTGACATAGCCTTCCTGAATACTTTTATCATCTTCTACGTATAATATGGTTGCCGTTTGTAAAAATTTGCTCATGCCCCCTCCTAAATGGAAGATATTCTAACAAAACCAGGTTGTTTCTTTGCTTAAGATGGATGCTTGATTATAATGTATAAGTATAATATCGCACTCTTTTTGCATCGTGAACGAATAGGAGTAAATTTTTTATTTATCTGTTTTTGGATATAATATTAAGAATCGAGTTTTTTCTAAATACCTGAAAAAACCTTAAAAAACAATAAAAAGGTAGCTAAACATGGATGATCTTCTGACTTCCTTTAAGGATAACTGCGGATTCGGGCTGCTTGCCAGTATTGATAACCGCCCCGACCACAAAAATTTAGAAGACGCGATCAGTTCGCTGGAGCGGATGATGCACAGAGGCGGCGTCGGAGCTGATGGCAAAAGCGGCGACGGTGCCGGATTGCTGCTTTCCATGCCCGAACGTTTCATGCACAAGATCGCGCGCCAAAACGGGTGCGAACTGACCAAACAGTACGCCGTGGCGATGATTTTTTATAATGATGACGCGCACTTGAAAGTGTTTCGCGAATACTGCAAAAACAACGACCTTGAAGTGCTTTTTACCAGAGAAGTTCCTATTGATACCGAAGCGCTGGGCGAACAGGCCCACTCGCTGCTTCCAAAGATCGTGCAGGTCTTTGTGGCACCGTCTTCCATTATGGCTACCAGGCGTTTTGAGGCGCTTTTGTATCTGGCCAGAAAAGAAGCAGAACACGCCATAGACAATGAAGATTTTTACATCTGTAGTTTTTCAAACAAGGTTATCAGTTACAAGGGCCTTGTCATGCCCACGATCATCAAATCTTTTTATCTTGATCTGCAGGATGAGGATTTTGAGATCAGTTTCTGTCTTTTTCACCAGCGCTTTTCCACTAATACGCTGCCCCAGTGGCGTCTGGCGCAGCCTTTTAGAATGATAGCGCACAACGGCGAAATCAACTCCATCCATGCCAACCGCGTCAATGTCAAAGCCAGAAGCGAAAACCTGCACAGCGATGTCTACAGCGATGAGGAGTTGGAAAGGCTGATGCCCATTTTGCTGCCAAAAGCAAGCGACAGCGCCAGTTTTGATAACTTTTTTGAATTTCTTATTATCAACGGGATGGACTTTTTCAAAGCCGCGCGTGCCGTGATCCCCGCTCCCTGGCAGAATTCACCGCGCATGGATCCCAAGCTGCGGGCCTTTTACGAATATATGAGTGTTTCCTTTGAAGCGTGGGACGGACCCGCGGCGATCAGTCTGACTGACGGGCGCTATATCGGCTGCGTGCTTGATCGAAACGGTCTTCGCCCTTCAAAATACATCATCACCAAAGACCGCCGTCTGCTGATTTCCAGTGAATACGGCGTACTGGATACGCCTGAAGATAACATAGTAGAAAGAGGGCGCCTGCAAAGCGGGGAGATGATGGGGCTGGATCTCAAATACGGCCAGGTGCTCAAAAGCGGCGATATCGATACCTATCTCAAAGATTCCAAACCCTACGATATCTGGCTCAATAAAGAGATTAAATACTTGCAGGAACATGTCGAAATCCCTTTTAAAGACAGCAGCGCTTTGGAACTTGAAGGGCTCAAAACCAAGCAGCGCTATTTCAACTACACCCACGAAGTGATCCAGGACGTGGTTATTCCCATGATGGAAGGGGGCAAGGAAGCTACCGGTTCGATGGGAGATGATACCCCTATTGCCGCATTTTCCCAAAAGCAGCGAAACTTCAGCGACTTTTTCAAACAAAAGTTTGCCCAGGTGACCAACCCGCCCATCGATCCCATACGCGAAAAGATCGTGATGAGTCTCAATACCGGGTTTGGTTCCAAGGGCAACATTTTAGAAGAAACAGAAACCAAGGCCAGACGTCTTAAGACGGTTTCTCCGATTTTAAGCTATGAAAAGCTGCGGGTACTGCAAAGCTACGGTGATCCCAAAAGCCCCAGATATGACAGGATTTTTCATAATAAAACCTTTGATATCACCTACACGGGCAGCTTGAAACAAGCCGTGGAAGCACTGGCACAGCAGGTGTATGAAAGTGTTAAAAACGAAGGCACAAAGATCATCATCCTTGATGACAGCGGCGTGAGTGCCGGCAAAAAAACGATTCCGATGCTTATGGCGGTGGGGCGGGTACACCAGTATCTGCTGGATATGCGCTACCGCTCAAGGGCGAGTATCGTCGCGGTCACCGGACAGATGCAGGATTCGCACATGGCCGCGTCGCTTCTTTCTTTCGGAGCCACGGCGATCTATCCCTATATGCTTTTTGCCACGGCGTACGAGCAGTGCCAAAACGAGGGGCTTAATGAGTTTAAAACCAGAAAGCGGCTCAAAAGCGTCATGCAGGCGATCAACGCCGGTATCTTAAAGATTATGTCCAAAATGGGCATCGCAACCGCGGCCAGTTACAAAAACTCCGCGCTGTTTGACGCCATCGGTTTGAGCCGTGAAGTGGTCAATGAGTGTTTTGAAGGTGCCGCGCCGCTGCTTGCGGGACTGGGGTATGAAGATATCGACGCGCGCATAGAACATTTTCACAAGAACGCTTTTGAAAACAGCCGGCGGATTTTCCCGCTTGAGATCGGGGGCTTTTACAAGCATATCGGCGGCGGCGAGTTTCACGATTTCGGCCCCGAGGTTGTCCACGCCATCCACAAGCTCGCCCAAAGCGGTGAGAGGGAGGATTATGAACGCTTTAAAGCTTTGGTAAACGGACGTGATAAAAAGATGATCCGTGACTTTTTTACGCTCAAACCCGGTAAAAAAGCGATCGGTATCGAAAAGGTCGAACCAAAAGAGGAGATTTTCAAGCGCTTTGCCACCGCGGCGATGAGCCTTGGGTCTATTTCTCCCGAAGCCCACGAATGTCTGGCCGAAGCGATGAACAAAATCGGCGGGATGAGCAACTGCGGCGAGGGCGGCGAAGACGCGGCCCGTTTTGAAAGCGCTAAAAACTCCAAGATTAAACAGATCGCATCGGGACGCTTTGGCGTAACACCAAGCTATCTGGCAAGCGCCGAGGAAATCCAGATCAAGGTCGCCCAGGGCGCCAAACCGGGTGAGGGCGGTCAGCTTCCGGGCCATAAGGTCAACGCCCTTGTTGCCAAGCTTCGCTATACCAGCGAGGGTGTGACCCTGATCTCGCCTCCGCCGCATCATGATATCTACAGTATCGAGGATTTGGCGCAGCTGATCTTTGATCTGAAGCAGGTCAACCCGGAAGCCATCATCACCGTCAAGCTTGTCTCCACCGCAGGCGTGGGCACCATCGCCGCGGGTGTGGCAAAAGCGTATGCCGATAAGATCATTATCAGCGGCGGCGACGGCGGCACCGGCGCGGCTCCGCAGACTTCGATCAAGTTTGCGGGCAATCCGTGGGAGTTGGGTTTAAGTGAAGCCCACCAGGCCCTGAAAGTCAACGGCCTTCGCGGCAGCGTGCATCTGCAAACAGACGGCGGGCTCAAAACCGGGCTGGACGTTGTCAAAGCAGCGATTCTGGGTGCTGAGAGTTACGCGTTTGGTACGGCGGCTCTGACGATTCTTGGGTGTAAAATCCTGCGAATCTGCCACCTCAACAAATGTACCGTGGGCGTGGCAACACAGGAAGAAAGTCTGCGCGAACACTATGTCGGCTCGGTTGAACGCGTGATCAACTATTTCAGCGCCGTTGCCGAAGATATCAGGGAGATACTGGCAAGTCTGGGATACAAGAGTCTGGACGAGATCATCGGCCAGACCCACCTGCTGGAAGTCATCGATGACAAGATGGCGAAAAAATTTGATTTTGACGCCGTTATCCGCAGGGTCGAGGGCGTTGATACCGCTCAGGTTGCTTCCAACGATCCCTATGACAAAAATGAATTTGAACAAGAGCTTTTAAAAGAGGTTTTTCCAACGATTCAGGACCCCAGCGATCCGGTAGTCGTACATAAAAACATCTGCAATCTCAACCGCAGTTTCGGCGCGCGTATCAGCGGCCAGATCGCAAAATACTACGGTGATGAGGGCTTGCCCGATGACCGCATCATCTTTAAACTCAAAGGGATCGCAGGCCAGAGCCTGGGCGCGTTTTTAGCCGGAGGCGTAAGTATCTATATCGACGGGGCCGGCAATGATTATGTGGGCAAAGGGATGAATGGCGGCAAGATCGTTATTACCAATCAAAACGGCGGCAGCGGTTTTTCGCTTGCGGGCAACACCTGCCTGTACGGCGCGACCGGGGGCAAACTCTACGTCGCTGGTAACGTCGGCGAACGCTTTGGCGTGCGAAACTCGGGGTGTCTGACCGTGGTCGAGGGTACCGGTGATCATCCGTGCGAATACATGACCGGCGGGGTCGCGGTGATCCTTGGCAAGGTCGGCGTAAATTTCGGTGCCGGGATGACCGGCGGGGTGGCGTTTGTCTATGATGAGGGCCATCACTTTATCGAAACGATCAACCAGGAACTCATCGAAGGGATCCGTATCGATACCGATGAGCGCGATTATGAGCGTCACTACCTTAAAAAACTGCTCAAAGATTATATCAACGAAACGGGAAGCCCCAAAGCCAAAATGATTTTGGATAACTTTAGAGTCAATGTGAGAAACTTTTGGATGATCAAACCAAAAGACGTAAAATCTCCACTTGATGAAAAGCAAGGAGAATAAGATGCAAAATTTTGTGGAACTCAACCGGCTCAGCCCCGGCAAACGAGGCGTTGTCGAAAGATTGAAAGATTATGAAGAGATTTATGAAATATTTGACAACAGCGACGCAAGGGCGCAGGCCAGCCGCTGCGTGCAGTGCGGGGATCCGTACTGTTCCAACAAGTGCCCCCTTGGCAACTATATTCCCCACTGGCTGCAGGCTAATGCCAATAAAGATTTGAAACTGGCGTTTGAACTCTCCAACCAGTCTTCGCCCTTTCCCGAGGTGATGGGCAGGGTATGTCCGCAGGACCGCCTGTGCGAGGGAGACTGTACGCTCAATGACGGGTACGGCGCCATCACGATCGGCTCGATTGAAACCTACATCAGCGAAGAGGGCTTTAAAAGAGGGATGAAACCGGTGGTTGAAGCCGGCAGCATGAATAAAAAGGTCGCTGTCATCGGCGGCGGACCCGCGGGACTGAGTGCGGCGACGTTTTTGCTTCGAGCGGGCGTGGATGTGGAACTTTTTGACCGCCAAAACCGTCCCGGCGGCCTGCTGACATACGGAATCCCGGGATTCAAACTGGATAAACACGTGGTCGCGCGCCGGGTGAAATGGCTGGTGGAATCGGGCTTGAAGGTGCACAAAGGCGTAGAGGTGGGTAAAGATGTCACCATTGATGAATTATCAAACACTTTTGACGCGATTTTTATCGGTGTGGGAGCAACCAGAGGCAGGATGCCAAAACTGCCAAACGCCGATGCCAAAGGCTGCTATCTGGCGATGGATTTTTTAACCAACGTCCAAAAGAAAAATTTCGGCGAAGCGTATGATGAAAGTATAGACGTCAAGGGTAAAAACGTCGTGGTCGTCGGCGGCGGCGATACGGCGATGGATTGTCTGCGAACGGCGCTGAGACAGGGAGCTGCAAGCGTAAAATGTCTCTACCGCCGTGATGCGATGAATATGCCAGGCAGCAAGAAAGAGTACCAAAACGCCAAGGAAGAGGGCGTGGAATTTGATTTCAACGTGTCTCCTAAAAAGGTGATAACAGGGGAGGATAAAAAGGTCGTCGGAATAAGTCTGTGCAGGACAAAACTCTCCCTGGCATCCAAAGGCGGGCGTGCCAGCGTCGAAGAGATCGAGGGCAGCGACTACACTCAGGAAACCGATGTTATCATTTTCGCGCTTGGTTTTGATACAATTAGCTATGATTTTTATGCCGAAGCCGGAATCGAGACGGGCAAATGGGGCGAAATCATCGTCGATGAGCGTTACCAGACCACGACTGCGGGCATCTATGCAGGCGGCGACTGCGTCCGCGGGGCCGATCTGGTCGTAACCGCGGCCAAAGACGGCCGGGACGCGGCTTTTGGTATTATAAAAGATTTAAAGCAGATACGCTAAGGAGGAATTGGCCATGAAATTTGGTGATCTTTTCAAACGGTTGAGCCAGCGGGCGACGCAAAAGTCAAGCGCTGAAAAAAGCGACTGGCAAAAATGCCCCAAATGTTTGTCGTTGATGTATTATACCGAAGTGGAAAAAAACAACGAAGTTTGCCCTAAGTGCGGCCACCACTACCGTATCGGCGCCCAGCAGCGTATCCGTCTGCTGGTTGACAAAGACAGTTTTGTAGCCCACGACAGCGATCTTGTTCCCGTTGATCCGTTGAAATTTTCCGATAAAAAAAGTTACAAGAAACGAATCGAGGATGGGTATAAAAAAACCGGTTCCAAATCCTCCGTACTCAGCGGCAGCTGCACTATCAATGAAAAACCCGTGGAACTGGTTGTTTTTGATTTTGCCTTTATGGGCGGCAGTCTGGGATCAGTCGAAGGCGAAAAGATCGTCAGGGCCGTCAACCGCGCGATAGAAAAGCGCTGCGGACTGGTTATCGTCAGCGCAAGCGGCGGGGCCAGAATGCAAGAAAGCACCTTTTCACTGCTGCAGATGAGTAAAACCAGTGCGGCGCTGAAGCGGCTGCACAAAGAGCGTCTGCCCTATTTGTCGGTGTTGACCCATCCTACTATGGGCGGGGTCAGTGCTTCCTTTGCGATGCTGGGCGATATTATCATGGCCGAACCCG
>CAYUAC010000048.1:0-14746 GCA_964442515.1 uncultured Campylobacterales bacterium
TTTCTAAGAAGTTTGGAAATTTGTGTTTATACGTGGTCAGAAGTGACAGATAGAAGGCTTGCAAAAGCCCTGTTTTGGGGCAACTGGGCTAGGTAGAAGCAAACCCGGTTTCTTTTTGGATTTGGATATCAACTTCTTCACCGTCACTGGATTGTAGCGTTATTGTTATATCATCATCATTTGGACCGGGATATGTTCCGTCATGATACATCGGTCTGCCAAGCGCGTCAAACATCACCTGCCTGCCGCCGTTTGAATTACTGAATGCAACCTCTACCCCGTATTTGGTTTCTAAATCTACCGCAGAAAGTCTTGTTTCCTCACTACAGCCGCCTACGGATGTTTTTCCGCAGATGAACATATTTTTTAACGGATCGCGCACAACGATATCATCATTACTGTCATAATCAGCGTCCGCTATGTCTTCACCCATATCTCTGTATATAGTATAAGCGTTATTATTGGCTGTATTGTGAAACTGAATTCTATACTGTTTGCTGCGCCAGAATTGATCATTTGGATTATAACGGTCATCGATCATAGCAAGGTGCTGGGTGTATCGTATATGAGAGAGTACTTGGTCTGCCGCCTCATAAAGGTGATCACGGTCAAGCCTGTTTAATGAAATGGTTGCAAGTATACCTATGACAACGATAACAATCACGAGTTCCAAATAGGTAAAGGCGCTTTTTTGCATAAGTTAATCCTGAAAAGGTAAAGTGTAGCTGAGAAAACTCAGCTACACTTATTATATTATAATTTTTCCGCCTTTTCAACATCATATAAAATATCATCAAACGGATGACGATACATCGGCATCGCAAGCCGTTTTTCATCAAGGATATGACCGATAAAGCCGATCGATCTGCCGACGATAAAGAAAGAGTTCAGCGTACCGCTTTCGATAAACTCATCAATTTCTTTTTCATCATAACCAAGCGCGCGCCACATATCAACCATCAAAATTCCGATCGTGCCGTCAACATTGAGAATCAGGTTTTCTTTCTTTGACGTGGTTAACTGCTCTACATCCAGTGCGTAATCAAGCAGCGATGTAGAGGGGAAGTTTTCTTTGGCAAAGTTTTTCAACCCTTCAACACGCTTGTCGGGATTTTTCAGTGATTTGATCCTGTGACCGATGCCCGGAATCGGCACTCCCTCGTTTTTCATATGTTTTAAAAACTCTTTGGGGTTCAAGTCGTTATCATCGGCGTATTTGAAATACTTCGCCGCGCCGTCGATTGCGCCGCCAAATCTTGGGCCGATGGTAAGCAGTCCTGTCACAAGCGATTCAACCACGCTTTTGCCCGCACGTGCGGTTACTTTTGCGTTATGCGCACCGCTGACGGCCGGACCGTGATCGGCTACCGTTTTCATAACCGTCTCGATAAAATCGGTAGCCCATTTTGGATACTCTTTTTTAAACCACAGCAGGGAAACCACATCGCCGATACCTTTGCCCGTATCAGGAGTGGCCACAGAACTGATCGGATGGCCCGCATATGTCGCTTCATCCCCTCTGTCATCAGAGATCGTACAGATGAAGTTTTTGGGCTTTCTGTGCGCGGGAATCTCATTGAGTTCAGGCTCTTCAATCTCTTGAATACTGCCTTCGCTTTTAAGCTTGGTATAAACTTCTTTGATCTTGTTTGGCAGATCATTGAAGCTTTCGGGTACATAGATTCCCGCTTCGGCCATCGCTTTATTTTTGGCTTCCGCCGTTTCTCTGTCGGCATTGGCACTGGCACCGGCGTGGCCAAACTGGACGCCGCTGTCGTAATACTTGGCGATCGTGCCGATACACCATGCGATTACGGGCTTGGTGATCTTGCCCGATTTAACCGCTTCGATCACTTTATACTCTTCAATACCGCCCACTTCGCCAAGCAGCAGCATATACTTCACGTTGGGGTTGTTTTCCATACGAAGCAGATTATCGATAAACGTACTGCCTACAAAGCGGTCACCGCCGATGGCCACACCCTCAGCGATTCCGTCGGCATTGATTGCAATAATATTTGAAAGTTCGTTAAACAAACCGCCTGATCTGGTCACAAGCCCGCAGCTTCCGGCTCTGTGCAGTTTGGAATTGATGATGTTGGTAATCGTACCGCCCACGTTTGCGATCTTAAACGCTCCGGGAACGATACCCCCGACCGTTGCCGGACCGATTACGGTTACATCTTTGCTACGTGCGGTTTCATTCATATACCGCGCCAATCGTTCGGGAATCCCCTCAGCCGTGATCATGATCGTTTTAAACCCGCCGATTTGCAGGGCTTCCATCGTCACGTCATATGCCGTTCGAAATGACGCGAAGTTTAACAATACATCCGCCTGCGGCTGTGCTTTTTTCGCTTCGGCCGTGGTTTTATACAGCGGAACCATAATCTCATCGCCGCCGTAGAAAAACTTTTCAAACTTGTTACCGCTGGTTGGCGCCACAATCCCCGCTACCGAGGGTTTTTCTCTTTTGATCGTATAATCATAATCCAGCATTCTCTGGATCGCTTTTTTGTTGTTGTTCCAAAAAATTGCCTGTGTATCTTTTGTAAATAATGCCATATCTAAACTCCCCTTTTATTTCTCAAGTGCCATTCTGACAATATCGGTTACGTGTGTTTCCGGTCCGTGGACATGAATATCAAGCCCCAGACGCTGCGCGGCTTCTTTAATATCTTTAAGCCCCTTTTCATAATTGGGTCCGCCTCTTCGAACGTAAATCTTAACGCCCACATCTTTCATCTTGTCGGCATATTCTTCAAACGCCTGGATAATACCGGTAAATGTTTTTGCCACATCGGTAAAATTGGCTATCGCCCCGCCGATAATGAGGATCTTGTCACGTCCCTGCGGATCTTTTTCGCGCGTCATCAGATCCAGCAGCGTCTGGGCGTAAAACCGTGTTTCACCCGTTGTCGGTCCGCCGCTGTACTCGCCGTAGTTTGCCAAATCCTCAATACCTGCAAAATCGGCGATCGTATCTGCATACACCACCGATGCGCCGCCGCCGGCGACCATCGTCCAGATTCTTGCTTCGGGTTTCAAAATCGTCAGTTTCAAACTCGCACCCGTCTTGGCGTCTGCCTCTTCTACCGCGATCTCTTCAGGAGATTTGTCTTCCATACCAAAGGCTGTGGGGAAGTCTACATCGCCCCACTCATCAGCCATCATAAAACCTGCCGTATCATCGAGCTTGGCAACCATGTCAAGCAGTTCAATCTTGTTGCCCTGCATGACAAACGGATTGATTTCAAGGTAGGCAAAATTGAGTTCCCGGTACGCTTTGAAAAAACCGATCGCAAATTTTGCAAAATTGTCTTTATCTTCGGCTTTGACATCTTTGGGTACGCTTTGCTTAATTTTTTGCGCAATCTCATCTTCGCTTGCGGTAATAGAAAAGGCGACTTCCGTCACTTTTTCATCCCAGCCTTCTTCAACTTCCATACCGCCTTCGGCAGACATATAAAGCACATCGTCATCGCCTACGCATGTTGCGCTGATGTAGTACTCTTCGCTTGCGTCATGCGGGGTGAAGGGTTCCACGATAAAATGGGTCAGATAATCCTCTTTTGCTTCACCCTTGGGCGTATCGCCGTCAAAACTGAAATACACTTTCTGTTTACCCGATGTTTTTTCATCAATCCATTTTGCAGCCGTATCCAGTGTCACGTCACCCGGTTTTTGGTCTTTAAAAAGCACAAGACCGTTTTTGCCCCTCTTGCCAAAAAGCATATCGGGCTTTGCAACCAGCTTTTTATCCTTAAGCCAACTGTTCTGAGCGGCTTTTTCTCTGAGTTCATCTCCGCTGCCTACCAGTACGCTTTGGTACGCATAATCAAAGTCGGGAAAATATCTGTCCCAATGATTTGCCAAAATGGTCTTAGCATCAAATTCACGAATTGCTTTTTGTGCCATCATATCTCCTGATTATTAATTTTTGCTTGTTTTTTTCAATAATGCCCCACTTTGTAACAGTCAAAAATGAAACATTTACACAAGTGATACTTTCAGTAATGATTATAGCAGATACTAAAGGAATATGTTACAATTTTTCTATATTTTTTCTCTTTGGAAAGTTTATCTGTTTATATTTGTAACATATTGCGGCTCAAAGGGGAAGTTTTTATAAGTTAGTTGTAACCTGTCGGCGTTATTTGCCTCTTTACTGTGTAGAACATACTCACTACAATAGTCGATTCCGTAGGTTTGCAGTTGATACTGCAGTTTTGTCTGCCCGGCATCGATGCAGGTATATCCGTTTTGCTGTAAAGAGGACGCGAGTGCGTAGGGTTGATAAAATGTATGCGCAAAATGGGCTGAGGGCGTGATAAAATGATACAGCCACGCATTATTGAGCAAAACCATAGCCGTTAAAAACAGTGACAGATAGATAAGGGTAAAAAAGGTTTTATACACTTTTCGAAACGGACGCAGGCGTACCCGGTAACTTCTGCTGAACATATGCACCGTCATAATAACCCCGATGACTAAAAACGGCGCGCTTTGTTCGATATCGATATGCTGACGGAAAGAAAACAGCATAATCATCGCAAGAGAAACGGTTACGATATACCATAAGATATCTTTTTGTCTTTCCGTTACGACGCGGTAAAGCGAATAGAGAAAATATAAAAAGAAAAACGGTGAAAAGATCACGGCCAGCAGCGCGAATGTTTCCAAAAAGCGCCCCTGCGGCTTGCCCCCGACGTCAAAACCGCCCATATACGCCGCGGCCGTAAAGAGAATAATCGCATTTTGCAGCAAAATCCTCTCTTTTTTGACCACCGCATAGATAAACAGCGCAAAAAAGAAAATCGCGCTTGAGGGATTGACAAACAGTAGTGCCAGCAGACTGAGCGTCTGCAGATAGGACTGTTTTTTCTTATATGCCAGTAAAAACACCAGCACCAAAAATATCGACACCGAAGAGGGATCGACCAAAACGGCGCTGCTGATCACCCCCGGCAGCAGCATAAAAACCGACAGCGCAATGACGCGGTCTTTCTGGTAATGCAGGTAATATCCGCTGAGACGGTAAAATAAAATAAAATTAACAGTCGATAGCAGGAAAAAAGAGAGGCGGAAATAATCCCCGCCAATATAAGCCAAAAAGGTGACGATATTGTTTTGCCCCTGAATATAGTTCGCTTCTGAGGGGCCGATAGGCAACGCAAAGGATTGGTACGCAATCAACAGGTACGTTATAACAATAATCAGTCGGTATATCATATATGTAAAAAATTGCCGATAATCGTTTTGCCGTGTTCGCTCATGATCGATTCGGGATGAAACTGTATGCCGTATACGGGTTTGTCTTTAATCTGCAGCGACATGATCTCATGGTCGTCTTTGCTGTAAGAGGTGACCTCAATTGCACCGCTTAGACTGTCTTGATCAACGACTAAAGAGTGATATCTGGTTGCGGTAAACTCTTTTGGAAGCGTGGCAAACACCTTGGTATCTTTGACAATCTCAATCGTGGAAGTCTTGCCGTGCATCATATTTTTTGCTTTCACGATTTTGGCACCGTACGCCTGCGCTATTGTCTGATGTCCCAGACAGATGCCGAGAATAGGTTGTTCGCACGTTTTGACCACGTCCAGACAGATTCCCGCTTCATCAGGGGTCGCCGGACCGGGGGAGAGGATGATTTTTTCCGGATTCAATGCTTTTATCTGGCTGATACTCAACTCGTCATTTCTGATCACTTTCAAATCGGCATCGAGTTCCAGGCAGTACTGGACGATATTATAAGTAAAACTGTCGTAGTTATCGATCATTAAAATCATTCACTATCCTGTCTATGTGATAGTGTTATTGTAGCATATTCAGTCAAAAAGGTGAGGTTTTCCCCAAAAAGGGGAAGAAGAATTATTTATTGATAACGTCGCTGACGGCTTTGCCGATCTCTGCGGGACTGATGACGACTTTAACACCTGCTGCTTCAAGCGCGTCCATCTTTTCCTTTGCCGTGCCTGCCGCGCCGCTGACGATAGCGCCGGCGTGGCCCATTCTTTTGCCCTTTGGTGCCGTCTGGCCGGCGATAAAGGCAACCACGGGTTTGGAAATATGTTCCTTGATAAACTTGGCCGCCTGGATTTCAAGGTCGCCACCGATTTCGCCGATCATTACGATCGCTTCGGTTTCGGGATCGTTTTCAAACATGGGCAGAAGCTGCTTATACGAAAGTCCGATGATTGGATCGCCGCCGATACCAACCGCCGTTGAGATACCAAAGCCCTCCTGAACAACCTGGTTGGAGGCTTCATACGTCAGCGTACCCGATTTTGAAATCAAACCGACCTTGCCCTTTTTGAAGATGCTGCCGGGCATGATGCCGATTTTGCACTCTTCTGAGGTGATAATCCCCGGACAGTTTGGCCCGATCGTTTTCATCCCTTTTTTTACCGCGTACGCTTTGGCTGACTGCATATCTTTTACCGGCGCGCCTTCGGTAATGATGACGGCCAGTTCGATACCCGCATCGGCTGCTTCCATCACTGCATCTGCTACAAACGGAGGCGGAACAAAGATCATGCTCACCGTCGCATTTGTTTTGGCTACCGCGTCTGCAACCGTATTGAAAACCGGTTTTCCAAGATGTTCCTGGCCGCCTTTATTGGGCGTAACGCCGCCGACGATCTGCGTCCCGTACTCCAGACACTGCTGCGCGTGAAAGCTGCCCTCTTTGCCCGTAAAACCCTGAACGATTACTTTTGTATCTTTATTTACTAAAATTGACATACACCACTCCCTCTATTTCGCTGCTTCCACAGCTTTTTTCGCACCGTCTAACAGATCAGTTGCCGTAATAATATTTTCAATTCCCGAATTATCTAAAATCTCTGCCGCTTCTTTCGCGTTTGTGCCATCAAGCCTGACGACGATAGGCACATCCACCTTTGTCATCTTGGTTGCATCCAGAATCCCGTTTGCCACACGGTCACAGCGCACGATACCGCCGAAGATATTGACAAAAATCGATTTGACGCCTTTGTCTTTTAAGATAATCTCAAAGCCCTTGGCAACTGTTTCGGGGTTGGCTCCGCCACCCACGTCAAGGAAATTGGCCGGGTTGCCGCCGACGTAATTGATCGTATCCATCGTACCCATGGCAAGACCCGCGCCGTTGACCATGCAGCCCACGTTTCCGTCAAGATTGACATAACTGAGGCCGTAGGCAGACGCTTCCATCTCGTCGGCGTCTTCTTCGGACAGATCCCGCATCTTTTCGATATCGGGATGTCTGCCAAGCGCGTTATCGTCAAAGCCCATCTTCGCATCAAGCGCGATAAACTCGCCTTGGCTTGTTTTAATCAGCGGATTAATTTCAATCATCTCCGCGTCATTGTCCATATACACGTCATACAACGCTTTGGCAAATTTAAAGATATGTTTTTGTTCTACCTTGCCAAGGCCCAGACCAAAAGCGATCGTTCTTGCGTGAAAAGCTTGAAAGCCGATTGAAGGGTCGATTGCTACCTTGATAATCTTTTCGGGCGTTTTGGCAGCAACCTCCTCGATCTCCATACCGCCTTCTGTGGAAGCCATCATCACAGGCATCTCTTTGGAACGATCAAGAACCAGTCCCAGATACAACTCATCGGCGATATCGGCACCGTCTTCTATATAAAGTTTTTGAACCAGCTTACCCTCGGGACCGGTTTGATGTGTCACCAGCTGCATACCAAGAATCTCATCAGCATACTGCTTGACCTCTTCTATGCTTTTTGCCAGTTTAACACCGCCGCCTAAACCTCTGCCGCCGGCATGGATCTGAGCTTTAACCACCCAGATCGGGCCGCCGAGCTCTTTAGCGTTTGCCACCGCTTCATCGACGCTGAAAGCAACCTTGCCTTGCGGCGTCGGCACTCCATATTGTTTAAAAATCTCTTTTGCTTGATACTCATGTATATTCAAACTAAGCTCCTTGCAGGTTAATTATCCGTATTATAGCAACTTCTGTGCTTATTTTATGCATTTGGGTAGTTTTGATACATCTGTTTTTTCACAATGTAACTTTTAGTAACATTGTGAATTTTTAGCAGAAATATTATGTTTCTTTTTGTTACATCAACCCAGGCTGATGATACCGATATTTCGGCCGCTGTTTTCTTTTTGCGCTCTATATGAGTAAAAATAGCTGCTTTGACACTGCGTACATATTGCAGCGTCACTCAGATTGTGCTTTTTGATGCCCGCTTTTAGCAGCTGGGCTTTATTGAGTCCCTGCAGATCGATATTTGCACCGTGAACAAATGCATCGGAAAATTTTTCTGTTACAAAACTGCGCAGTTTCCCGTCAACCTCATAACAGCATTTGCCTATTGAGGGACTCATATACACGTGTATATCCTTCGCATCGCAGCCAAAATCATCCTGCATCTTTTGCACGGTTTTGCCCGCTATATTTTCAAAGGTCCCTTTTCTGCCCGCATGGGCACACGCGATCACTCTTTTTTGCACGTCATAGTAAAACAATCCTATACAATCCGCGACGAGTACGCCAAGGGCGAGTTCACAGTTGGACGTAACCATCCCGTCACATTCCTGCCCGGGACTTTCTTCACAAACGCTGCATATCATTACTGAATGGATTTGGGGCATCAAAACCAGACGCTTATGGTCCAAACCCGCTTTTTGCATAAACGCCTGCCGGTTGGCTTTGGCCTCCTGATTGCCTTTTGGCGCATATGCGGCCATAGAACCATCGCTCTTTTGTGAAAAACTGACCCGGCAGTGGTCATCAAAACGGTGTTCTGTCACGACGCTACTTTTGTTCAAAAAGGCTGCGGCCTTTTTGGTACAGGTCATTGCCGTGGGTATCGTTGATGACGGTAACGGGGAACTCTTTGACTTCCAGCTTTCGAACCGCTTCGGGACCCAGTTCGGGATAAGCGATCACCTCTGATGAAAGAATGCGTCTGCCAAGCAGCGCGCCCGCACCGCCTGTAGCACCGAAATAGACTCCGCCGTACTCTTTGCACGCGTCTTTGACTTCCTGGTTTCGTTTGCCCTTGCCGATCATGCCGCGTGACCCGTGTTTAAGCATCGTAGGGGAATAACTATCCATTCGGTAACTGGTCGTCGGACCGGCACTGCCGATGGGTTCCCCCGGCTTTGGCGGTGTGGGACCTACAAAGTAGATCACGCTGCCTTCCAGATCAAAGGGGAGTTCTTTGCCCTCCTCAATCAAAGCGACCAGCTTTTTATGCGCCGCATCTCTTGCAGTGTATAAAACACCGCTTAGGTAGACGATATCCCCGCTTTCAAGCTTTCTGACATCTTCATCACTCAAAGGAGTGGTCAAATGATAGGTTTTACTCATAATGAATCCTTATATCGTGATATGGGCGTGGCGCGAAGAGTGGCACTGGACATTAACCGAAACCGGTAGACTGGCGATATGGCAGGGATTGGCTTCAATATGCACCGCCAGTACCGTCTGCGTACCGCCCATACCCATAGCACCGATTCCAAGCTTGTTAAGCTCATCTTTAATACGTCCTTCAAGCTCGGCCATTTCCGCGTCTTCGTTTTGTGATCCGATATCTCTGTACAGCGCGTGCTTGCTTGAAATCGCGGCTTTTTCAAAGCTGCCTCCGATACCTACGCCCACCGTCAGCGGCGGACAGGGGTTGGGGCCGGCGTCACTGATAACGTCTTTGACATACTGGATCACACCCTCTTTGCCCGCTGCCGGGGGGAAAACGCGCGCGCGGCTGACGTTTTCGCTGCCTCCGCCTTTTGCCGCGTATTCAATAGTGATTTTATCACCTTCAACCAGATCAAAGTGAATGATTGCGGGCAGATTATACCCCACGCTGTCTTTGAGGTTTTCGCGGGTAAAGGGGTGGCAAGTCGACGCTCTGAGATAGCCCTCTTTATAGCCAAGTTCGGTACCTTCGTTGATCGCTGCTTTCAGCGTACCGCCTTTAACCTTCACATCTTCGCCCACGGCGACAAAAAAGACCGCCAATCCCGTATCCTGACACAGGGGCCGCTGCTCATCTTTGGCGATGTCGGCATTTTCCAAAAGCTGGCCCAGTACCTCTTTGCTGACTTCCGATTCTTCCTCTTCATAAGCTTTCTTAAGCGCGTCGTAGGCATCTTTGGGCAGATCGGTTCCGCTGTGGATGATAATATCCCTGACGGCTTTAACGATTTGCTGATATGTTATTTCTCTCATACCCTACTCCCCAAAAAAATTGTTTTGATGCAGCGTATCGATCAGTTTTTGCACGCTTGCGACTGATTTTGAAAAACGCTGGGCTTGATCATCGTTGAGATTGGCTTCGATAACCTTTTCGGCGCCGCCGGCGCCAAGCATAACCGGAACACCGCTGACGACGTCGCTGTAACCGTATTCCCCCTGCAGGTATACCGCGCAGGGGTGGATCTGTTTGGTGTCTTTGAGTATCGCATCGACCATCAGCGCCGTCGCCTTTGCCGGTGCGTAGTACGCCGACCCGGTCTTTAAATGGCCTACGATCTCGGCACCGCCTTTTCTCGTGCGCTCCACGATCGCATCCAGATCTTCCTGACTGAGCAGATCGCCAAGCGGTACGCCCGCTACGGTTGAAAACCGGGGCAGAGGCACCATTTCATCACCGTGGCCGCCCATGACGCTGGCCCTGATCTGACCCGCTCCGTACCCCAGATTTTCGTGGATGAAATGCGCCATTCGCGCACTGTCTAAAATACCCGCCATACCGATCACTCTGCTTCTGTCCCAACCGCTGTCCTTGACCGCGGTATAAACCATCGCATCAAGGGGATTGGACACGGCGATAATAATCGCGTTTGGCGAATAGGTTTTGATATCGTTCACCACTTCTCTGATCACTTTTGCGTTAGTTAGCAGCAGATCATCACGGCTCATACCCGGCAGTCTCGGGCTGCCCGCGGTGATAACTACCACATCGCAGTTGTTCAAATCGCTCGCTTTGGTCGCAGCGGTCACCAGGGTATGCTGTCTGGCCGCCTGGGAAGCCTGGCTCATATCCAGGGCCATGCCTTTTGCACGGTCTACTTTATTATCCCGCAGGATAATCTCATGGCACGCGCCGTGCATCGCAAGACTGTAGGCTACCGTTGAACCGACATTGCCTGCGCCTACGATTCCCACTTTTCTACTTGATGGCATATGAATCCTTTGTTATAAACTCTAGCGTATCATGTCACTATCAAAATATAATCAATCATTATACTATTAAAGAGTTGAATATGCTTTGAATAGTAACATGTGAAGTATCTGATCTTCCATGTTATGTATATATGCTACACGGATGCAGCGTTTTTTGTACCGCCGGGGACGGTTTACCGCCGCCCGGGGGAAAGATTGATGAAATTAGATTGAATTGATGATTTTATTCAGCGTCGCTGATGGTCTCATCGCTTCAGATGCTTTGGCATCATCGGGGTGATAATAGCCGCCGATATCTTTTGGACTGCCCTCTGATGCGGCAAGTTCTTCCAAAATCTTGGCTTCGTTTTCCTTAAGCTCTTTCGCTACGGGAGCAAATTTTTCTTCCAACTCGCTCACGCCGCTGTCTGCAAGAGCCTGGGCCCAGTATTTGGCCACAAAGAAGTGACTGGCTTTGTTATCGGGCTCGCCGCATTTTCTGCTTGGCGATTTTTTATTGTCAAGATACCCCTGGTTGGCTTTGTCAAGCGCCTTTGCAAGCGCGTTGAGGTTTTGGCTGGGATGCTTTTGCTCGATATAACGAAGCGATTCCGCAAGTGCCAGGAATTCACCAAGGCTGTCCCACCGAAGGTGCCCCTCTTTCAAAAACTGATCCACGTGCTTGGGCGCTGAACCCCCCGCACCCGTCTCAAACAGTCCGCCGCCTGCGATAAGCGGAACGATTGAAAGCATCTTGGCACTGGTGCCAAGTTCCAAAATAGGATACATATCGGTCAGGTGGTCTCTTAAGACGTTGCCCGTTGCCGCGATCGTATCTTTGCCCTCTCTGACTCTGGCGTTGGTATATGCCGTAGCGTCTTCAACGTTTTTGATGCTCCACTCAACACCGCTTGTGTCAAACTCGCCGATATATTCGTTGACCTTTTTGATCAGGTTCGCATCGTGCGCTCTGTTTTCATCCAGCCAGAATATAACAGGGTCGCCCGTCAGCCTACCCCGCTCTACGGCCAGTCTTACCCAATCTTTAATCGGTATATCTTTGGTTCGGCTCATTCTCCAGATATCGTTTTTTTCAACATTGTGGCTCATCAAGACGTTGCCGCTTGCGTCTTTGACTTCCACGACGCCGTCCTCTTCAATTTCAAACGTTGTCGGATGCGATCCGTACTCTTCGGCTTTTTGCGCCATTAGCCCCACGTTTGCAACGCTGCCCATCGTAGAAACGTCGTACTGTCCGTTTTTGACGCAGTCATCGACCATACCCTGGTGGAATCTTGCATAGGAACTGTCCGGAATAGCCGCACAACACTCTTGAAGCGCGTCGTTTTTATTCCACATCTTACCGCCGTCACGAACCACGACGGGCATAGACGCGTCGATAATGATATCATTGTTGGCATGCAGGTTTGTTATCCCGTTATGCGAATCAACCATCGCCATATCAGGCTGTTTTTCATAACACGCCTCAATCGCAGCTTCTATCTCATGCTTTTTAGCTGATTTTTCCAGCTTTTTATACAGATCGCCAAGCCCGTAGTTGGGATTGAAACCGATTTTTTCAAGTTCATCTCCGTATTGCTCAAACACGTCGGCAAAGTACACTCTGATGGCATGACCGAACATGATCGGATCGCTGACTTTCATCATCGTAGCTTTGAGGTGCAGCGACCAAAGTACGCCTTTTTCCTTGGCTTCATCCATGCTTTTTTGGTAAAAATCCTGAAGCTTTCTTGCGCTCATAAAGGTTGCATCAAGCACCTCTTTATCCAGTGCGTCAATCTCTTTGAGACACTTTCCGTTGAGGTTGATCGTGACTTTCTGATCTGTATTTACGACAACCGATTTTTCATTGGAATAAAAATCCCCGTCGCCGTCCATATGCGTTACGTACGCTTTTGAAGGATCTTCAAAGGGCTTGAGTTTATGCGGGTTTTTCTTTGCGAAGTTTTTTACCGCAGCAGCCGCGCGCCGGTCCGAGTTGCCCTCGCGAAGCACGGGATTGACCGCACTGCCCAGACATACGCCGTATTTTGCTTTAATCTCCTCTTCCTCTTTAGTCTGCGGATTTTCGGGGTAATCGGGAAGGTCGTAGCCTTGTGCCTGCAGCTCTTCGATACATTCGATCAGCTGTGTTACCGATGCCGAGATATTGGGAAGCTTGATAATATTGCCCTCGGGTTCTTTGACCACCTTGCCAAGCTTTGCGAGTTCATCGTCTATTTTCTGATCGTCTCTGAGTCTTTCGGGAAATTGTGAAATAACTCTGCCTGCAAGAGAGATATCTCTTGGTTCTACTTCTACGCCGCCTGATTGACAAAATTTTTGTACAATCGGCAAAAATGAATATGTTGCCAATGCCGGTGCTTCATCGATCTTGGTCCAGATTATTTTTGACATTTTCTATCTCCTGTCATATGTATATCGTTAGGTGTTTACACTATGTATTGTAACAATTTTTTGATAGCAGAAAGAGTTTTTGTTACTTTTAGTAAATTTTATCCGTTAGTGTGTTTCTTTTTTACACATTTTCATAGCACTAAACCAATTATACGTGAAGTTTTTACGCACAAATTGGTATGTATGGGGAATATTACAGCGACTGCAGTCAAGATGACGCCGGTTATTGTAACTTTTTTGCACACCAAAACGTGATTGGATGGTACACCTGCTCTGCAACGGGGCATCCGGGTCGCTGCTGAAAACAAAAAAAGGACATCCGCAGAAATAACAGTTGAGATATTTCGTGTCGTGACATTTTTGGCCCCGCGCAAACAGCGGACAGAAACCGGGCTGCTGTTTGCTGAGATTATCGTATTCAAAGTAGGCTATGATCGCCTCTTTATCCAGTCCGCACTCCCGCAGGTGTGAAACCAGTTTTTGATGTTTTGCGCCGTGGTTTTGGCACCAGCTTGTATAACTCAACCCTTGAGCATCCTGGACAATTTCGCCTGCAGTTTCAGCCAGAGTTTTCCCTCCATCAGAGGAAATCCGGAGTAGTACCCGGGTTTTTTGACATCTTTTGTTACCCCTCCGCGTGCAGCGATGACGCTGTGATCGGTGATGTGCAGATGACCTGCCGAGCCCGCCTGGCCGCCCATCATGACGTTTTTGCCCGTGCTGGTTGATCCCGAAAGTCCGACCTGCGCGGCAAAAAAGTTGTTTTCACCTACTTCGCAATTGTGGGCAATATGAATCAGATTGTCCAGCTTGGTGCCCCGTTTGATTCTGGTGGTATTAAATACCGCTCTGTCCACGGTACAGTTTGCCCCGATCTCTACATCGTCTTCAATCACGACATTGCCGTTTTGATAGAGTTTGACATGCGTACCGTCGCTTTTGCTGGCAAAACCGTAGCCGTCGCTGCCGATCACGCTTCCTGCGTGAATGATAACGTTTTTTTGGATCAGGCAGCCGTGGTATACGCTGACGTTTGGATAGAGAATACAGCCGTCTTCCACCACGCTGTTATCTCCGATATAACAGCCGGGCATTATCGTAACATTGTTACCGATTGTTACATTATCGCCAAAAAACACGCCTTCGTCGATAAAACACTCTTGACCCACTTTAGGAGCGCTCTTTTCTTTGACGGTCGTA
>CAYUAC010000049.1:0-14406 GCA_964442515.1 uncultured Campylobacterales bacterium
CGGTTTAAGGGTTCTTTGACATCTTTGAAATAGCGGTAAAAAAGCAGGTACAGATAGGCCCCGCCGATTTTGATATTGCGGCTTTCATTGTACAGATACTGCGCGCTTAAAATCCGCTTTTTGCCGTACAGGTAGCGGTAACTGTCAAGTCCTGCAGTCTGGGGCACGATCTGCATCAGCCCAAAGGCGGGAATACGTGATCTGGCAACGGGGTTAAACGAACTTTCCGTGTCGATAACGGCGTAGATGAGTTCCTTTGGCAAACCGTTGCTGCCGGCGTATTTGCGTACGCTTTGGCTGTAGGTTTTGGCTTTTCTAAACATCGCCTCTTTTGGCATGGGAATCTGTATGGAATAAATATTATTGTTTTGATATACTTTTCGTTTAATGGGAGCCGTTTGAATCCTGTCCCGGGCCTCAGAGAGGCTTTTTTCGCGGTAAATATCACCGATGACGGGTTTTGTGGCATCGACTTCAGGTTGCAGGTTGAGCTGCCTGGCAACTTCCTGTTCGACAAAATCCTCCCTGAAAGCATCGGCGATACTGGCGTCTGCCAATGCATTAAACCGCTTGGCGATTTTTCGTCTGGCTTCTTGCATATTGGTAGCATAAACCTGTATCTTGATAAAACGGTTTTTAAAATCAACCACGCTTTTGGTTTTAAAATCATCGATATAACTGACCCACCTGGTCGTATCAGTCATCTCTGCCAATTCAAAATTTTGCGTAATCTTTTGTCTGTAGACTTTGCGCGCGTTATCGTAGGCTTTTTGATACTGCTTTGCCGAAATATCGGCAAATTCGTTTTGCCCGTAGTCAGAATCCCCGGTTTGCAGCTGTAACGCCGCTGCTTCAAGCAGCAGAAAAAAAACAAAAAAGATACAACGCATAACGCTCCTTTGTTTTGCAATTGTATCTTTTTAGGTTAAAAAACCGCTTATTGCTTGATCTGCAGCAGCGAGTTTACCATCTGATCAACAGTCGTGATTACTTTGGCCGCGGCCTGGTAGCCGGTTTGGTATTTGATCAGGTTGGTCATCTCCTCATCGATACTGACTTTGGAAATAGAATCAAACTCCCCCTTGACCGAATTAAAAAGCGCTTCATTACTGTCATGAACGGCATTGACGTCGGCACTTCTTGAAGCCACACTGCCCGCCACCGAAGTAAAGTAACGCTCCAGGGTTTCCTCCTCTTCGACGTTACCGGTGGTAAGGGAGTGAAAAGAGACTTTGTCGTATTGCAGCTGCTGCATATCATTAGCCAGCTGGCTGTCACCGCTGCTTGGCGTGATCCCCGCCTGAATCTGATTGGGCGTTTGCGCCAGATCAGTCTGCAGTTTGATATCGCTTGCGTCTTTACCCTCAAAATACTGATTCATCCCCATAGCCCCGGCAAAATTGGTCTTGTTTTCACTGTCGGTTTCGGTAATATTGAATTTATACCCGCTGTTTTCATACGAACTGTCAAGTTCAAGAATAAACTGCCCGTTTTTCACCGAAGCGGCGACGAAATCATCTACGTCGTTGTTGGCATTGTTGTCATTATTGTCATCGGTATCGCTGTTGATTTTTTCTGTCAGAGAATTGCCGCCGTGATCAAAGGTCGTACCCGAATCCATCGTCACTTCCTTGGTTGCCACAACCTCGCCTGCGTTATTAAAGACGTTGATATTGAAACTGCCCTGTCTGATATTGAGATCACTGTTTAAAAGCGCCATATCATCTTTGACCTGGGCCGAACTTTTCATATCTGTCTGCGGGGACTGGGCATAGATATTGTTGGTGCTTTCGATCAGGGCGTTGGCAAACTTATCCAGTCCGTCCAGCGTTTTCTGAATTTCGCCGTCGACAAAGCCGCCTTTGCTTTCATCAAAATTGCGACCGCGCATATCCAGCATCGCCCCGAGCCTGCCGCCTTTGATAGAATCTTCCATGCCAAACTCTTTCCAGTCAGAACGCTTGTAGCTGATCTCATGAAAGCCGCCGGTATTGTCACTGCTCATTTTCAGCGGATGAAAACTGCTGCCGTCAACGATATTAAACCCGCCGATATTGAGCGTATAGCTGTCGTTGTTGTCCACGATATCCTTATCCACTTCGCTTTTTCCCGAAAGGTGGGTTTTGCTGATAGAGGTATCTACCAAATCGTTGAGCGCTTTTTCCAGTTTGTCTCTTTGATCGCGCAGATCGTTGGCGTTGTTATTGCCCCCGGCTTCATGGGTATTGATCTTTTGATTGAGTTCGGCAATCCCTTTGGAAAGGCGGTTGACCTCTTCAACGGCTATCTTGATATCGTCGTTGATATTGTTTTGCAGTTTAGCCGTTTTTTCCCTCGTGGTCTGCAGCGAGTTTGTCATGGTTTGGGTATAGGTAGCCAAATCCTGTTTGATCGCCCCGTCATCGGGATTGTTTGAAAGCGACTGCCAGGAATCGAAATAGTTTTTCAAATCCTTATGCACCCCGACCTCATCAACTTCGGGAAAATAGGTATTCATCGTATTGAAAATATCCTGCTTATAGCCGCTGTTTTCTTTGGAGTTAGAAGCTTCCTGGTAACGCTGGAAAACAAATTCGTCATGGATACGCACTATTTCCGACACCTGGGTACCAAGCCCCTTGTCGCCGGGTTCTATCTTCAAAGGCGTGGCGTTACTCATCACCGCCCGCTGTCTGGTATAGTGATCGTTTGAAGCGTTTGCCACGTTGTGACCGGTTACGTCAATACCGGTCTGATTTGCCTTTAAGCCGCTGTAACCGGTGTTTAGCGTTCCGAAAATATTTCCGCTCATAATTACGCCTTCAGTTCAAAAAGCGAAGTTTTTTTCGCTTTCCCCGGGCCGTAGCCGTCGGTTTCGGTAGGCAGCATTCTGGTATAGAGGGAGTTGTAAAATTCGCTGACATTGAGCAGGAGTTTGGCAAAATATCTGTTTTTTTCTTTGAGCGTAAGCAGCTCCTGCTTGAGTTGGTCAAGGAGATCTTGCTGTTTGTCGCTTAAAAGCTGCTCAAGCTGGGTACCGCTGTTTTGCCGTGAGAGTTTAACGATCTCGTTGTCGATAAACGCCTTTTTACTTTCAAAGGTGACAATGGCGTGTTCTTTGATTTTAGAGCGTTCAAACAGGGCGTCGTGACGGGCCTGTTTGATATCTTCGATATCAGAATCAATGAGGTTTTGTATATTTTTTAAATCTTTTATCGCTGTTTCTAAATAATGGTTTAACATCTTTTCATCCTTTTTAGAGGTAACTCTCTAAAAAGAATTCAAAGAGTTACCTGATAAATTCATGAAGCATCGCCTCTGCGGTCTTGTTGACATCGACCTTGTATTCGCCCGATGCAACCTGCTGTTTCAATTCTTGCACTTTGTCCGCCTGCGGCGCACTCTTTTGCTCGCTTTGCTGTGCGGGGTTTTTGGCTTTGAGATCTTTGTTGGTATTGTTTAACAAAGATTGCGCTTGAGGATTTACTTTCAATCTGTCTCCTTGAAATATGCTGTAACTAGCATCGTCCAAAGAAGAAAAAAGTTTAATCCCAAAACAGCTATTTTTTGTTTAATGCGACACTGTCTTCTCTGGTCAAAAAATCAAACATCAGCTTGCTAAAACCAAAGCCCCCCGAAAGACTTTCACTCATCTGCTTGTTGTACATCGACTTGTAAATATCGCTGCCTGCAGATTTGGGAAACATCGGGTCTTCCTTCGGCATCGCCGCGTCCAAAAGCGTTTTAATCAAAATGGATTCAAACTTATCCGTTTGTTCCTTCAACGCCTCTTTGTCATCGGTTTTGTTAATACTTGGCGTTTGATTGTTCATTGCCTGCATTTGTGCTTTTTCTATCATTACAATACCTCCAGGTCTGCTTGGATTGCGCCGCTTTGTTTCATCGCTTCAAAAATGGCGATAATATCAGTCGGCCCCGCACCCATCCGCCGAAGCGAGCGGGCTATGTTGGCCACGGTCGTACCCTCTTTGGTTGTCTCCACCATGTTTTGATCGGCTCCGATACTCGTTTCCTCGCCCAGGCGCAGAGTGTTGTCACCCGCCTGGGACAGTTCATCGACGCTTTGGATCTTTATCGTAATATCTTTATGCGTAATCATCACCGGAGAGATCGAAATATTAACCCCGGCAACTACCGTACCCGTTCTTTCGTTGATCACGATGCGATCGGTTTGGCTGTAATCAATGTCAAGTTCCTGCGCCGTGGCCAAAAATTCGACCATGCTCATATTTTCAGGTTTACGCAGTTTAATCGTTCGTGGATCTATCGCCTCGGCGACACGCTGATCATAAAACTTATTGAGCACGTTTTGGATGGAGATGGCGTTTTGGAAATTGGATGTTTTCAGCGACAGGGTCGCATTTTGCTGGTTTTGCAGGCTGTAAGCCACATCCCGCTCGATAGTCCCTCCAAGGGGAACGCTTCCGGCGGTGGCATGGTTTTGCGCTCCGCCGCCTCTTTCATTCTTGCCCCCGATACTAACCGATCCCTGTCCCAGGGCGTAAATTTCGCCGTCGACACCTTTAAGCGGTGTAAGCAGCAGCGTCCCGCCCTCTAATGATTCGGCATCGCCGATGCTGGATACGGTCACGTCGATTTCATCCCCCTGTCTGGCAAAGGAGGGAAGATCAGCCGTGACCACGACCGCGGCGACATTATCCGAAGCGATATCGTTGGGACTGACTTTGACATTCATCGTTTCAAGCATATTGGCAAGAGACTGCAGCGTAAAAGCCGATCCGCCGTCCCCGCTGCCGTTTAGCCCCACGACCAGACCGTAGCCGATAAGCTGGTTTTCCCGTACGCCCACGACGCTGCTGATCTCTTTGATCTTTGCGGCATCTACAGTCATGAGAATAAAAAATGTTATGAGCAGTATTTTCTTCACGTATCGACCTCCAGCGTATTTGCAAAAACAAAAGCAAAATACGTTCCATATCCGATGTGGTATAATCACGTTTATCCATACTTTATACACAAGGACACTATTGTGGCACTGATCGATCTGTTTGGTATCAAGAAACGGTTTGAAACCAAAGTACTCTTAGACGGCGTGGATTTTCATCTGCACGAAGGTGAACGCGTCGCGCTTTTTGGCCAAAACGGCACAGGCAAATCCACGCTTTTAAAAATCATAACGGGTAAAGAGGAACAAGACAGCGGCAAAGTGGTCAAAGACCAGAGTATCGAAATAGCGATGCTGGACCAGATTCCGCATTTTGACGAAGATGTCACCGTAGCCCGGGCGATAGAACAGAATCTGCAGGATTTAACCCGCGCAAAAAGCGAGTACGAACGCATCAGTGTACAGCTGGCGGAGGATTTTGAAAACAAAACCCTTTTGGCAAAGCACCATGAACTGGGCTCTTATCTGGATTTTCACGACGCATGGAATCTGGAAAACAAGATCCAGCGGGTCCTAAGCGAGTTTGATCTCAAACAGTACGAACACCGCCCCGTCATCTCCTTAAGCGGCGGCGAACAGCGCAGGGTCGCACTGGGTGCACTGATTTTAAAAAAACCCGACGTACTGATTTTGGATGAACCGACCAACCACCTTGACGTGTATATGACCGAATTTCTGGAAAAAATCCTGCTGGATCAAAACTTCACGCTTATCTTTATTTCACATGACCGCTATTTTATCGATCATTTGGCAACCCGCATCGTCGAGGTTGATGACTGTGACCTCATCTCATACAGCGGCGGGTATGAAAGCTACCTGCATAAAAAAGAAGCGCGTATGAAAGCGCTGCAAAAACAGCATGAGAACCTGCTCCGGCTGCTTCGGGATGAGGAACAGTGGCTGGCCACGGGAGTCAAAGCCAGACTCAAACGCGACGAAGGGCGTAAGCAAAGAGTGTATGAACTGCGCGAAGAAGCCAGAAAAAACCCCGCCGCTATCAAAAAGATGAAAATCCAGTTAGAACGCGAAAAGCTGCACTTTTTAGGCGAAAAAAAAGATAATAAGAAAAAGATGCTTTTTGAGATAGAACATCTTTGCTATGCCATAGACGGCAAACAGCTGTTACACGATTTTTCGACCCGAATTTTGCAGCGTGACAAGATCGCGGTCGTGGGCAAAAACGGCAGCGGCAAATCCAGTTTTTTAAAGCTGCTGCTTGGCAGGATGCGACCTGATGACGGCGTGATCAAAAAAGGTGATATCACCATCGGTTATTTTGACCAGCACAGAGAGATGTTAAATGACAATAAAACGCTGATAGAAACCTTTTGTCCAAACGGCGGGGATACTATAGAAGTAGAGGGGCGCAATATGCACGTTTACGGCTATCTCAAAAACTTCCTCTTTCCCAAAGAACACCTCACGAAAAAAGTAGGCATCTTAAGCGGCGGCGAAAAAAACCGCGTCGCTTTGGCACTGCTTTTTACCAAAAAGGTCGACTGCCTGATTTTAGATGAACCCACCAACGACCTTGATATCCCCACGATCAATATATTGGAACAAAAACTGCTGAATTTCAAAGGTGCTCTGCTGTTTGTCAGCCACGACCGCTATTTTGTCGACAAGATCGCCAATAAACTCTTTATTTTCAAAGGCAGGGGCAGGGTCGAACAGAGCCAAAGCAGTTACAGCCAGTACCTGGAACTGGAAAAAGAGATACAGGACTTAGATACCATGCAGGAAACGGATACGCAGCCAAAGGCTAAAAAACCCAAACAAAAAAACGGCAAACTCAGCTATAAGGACAAACTGGCTCTGGAAGAACTGCCCGTGCAGATTGAAGCCCTTGAAGCCAAAATCGATGAACTCACCGGCTGCCTCAGCGACCCCGAATGCTACAAACAAAAGGGGTTGCAAGAAACCAGCGACGAACTGAACTCGGTACAAAAAGAGTATGACGACAAGGCAGAAAGCTACCTGCAGCTGCTTGAAAAACAAGAACAGATACAGGGTTAACCAAGACAGCAAACAGGTGGATGGAATTCAAGCCGGCAACGCAGCGATCGCAAGCTTGTACAGATATACGCGCCCCGTAGCAAAAATTTGATACAATAAATCAAAACCTTTTTGACAAGGCAGACGTTATGAACAGCAACACACGCAGGTTTTTTATCCTCTTTCTTCTTTACCTGGTGCTGTGGACGGTAATCAGCGTGCAGATTCCGGGTGTTTTTGCGGCCGTCTGTGCTTTTGTGTTTGCCCTGCTGACCCCGAAGCTGTTTACACTGCCAAGGATTCACGTCGCGCCAAAACACGCCACGCTGCTGTTTGCCTACTTTCTTTACAATTCAGTTAAAGCAGGCTTTAGCGTCGCCAGACTGGCCCTGACCCCCGGCCTCTCGCTTCGTCCCTTT
Organism: uncultured Campylobacterales bacterium; assembly: GCA_964442515.1. Taxonomy (GTDB): domain Bacteria; phylum Campylobacterota; class Campylobacteria; order Campylobacterales; family Sulfurovaceae; genus TCS-49. The sequence continues at coordinate 7,321 of CAYUAC010000049.1, forward strand.
ATTCACACGATCAATCTTGAGAACTGTTCACCCTTTGTTTCGGTGATACTGGCAAACATCTACTCCCTGATGCCCGGAACAATCAGTATGGATATCAGCAACGGCAGCCTGCAGCTGCACATTCTGGATGAGAGCCTTTTTGATTCCCGCGCGCTGGAGACGACCAAAACCAAATGCTGCCAAGCGTTCAAAGAGGCCGTATGAATTTCAATCAGTTTCTCGTGCTGATCTTGCTGATCAACTTTTCAATGAGTCTGTTTTTTCTGCTCAAAACGGCTTCTTTGTCAAGCAAGATGCTGGTAACGATGCTTTTTAGCACGATCGGAGTCGCTTCGCTGCTGCTTTTGTACGGCTGCACGGCCAGCACGCTGTTTTTGGATATCGCGTTGGTCTTTGTACTGCTGAGTTCTTCCACGGCAATCATCTTTGCCAAGCGGCTGCGCTCGTGCGGGCAGTTTGGAGACGGCGATGAGTGAAGTTTTTCTGTTTGTATCCAACATCTTTTTAACTGTCGGTACGCTTTTTTTTATCGCCGCGACGGTGGGACTGTACCGCTTTTTTGATTTTTACACCAGACTGCACGCGCTGGCCAAGGTGGACAACCTGGGTCTTGGCTTTATCGTTTTTGGCCTGCTGCTGCGCTGTGACGACTGGCTTGCGGGGGCCAAACTGCTTTTGATCTGGCTGCTTGCGATGCTGAGTGCGGCAACGCTTTCATACCTGCTCAGCGGCCACTCCTACGCCAGCGGCGAAACACCCAGACTCAGGGATGATCACCTTGATCATTGACCTGCTGCTGGGCGCCAGTCTGGTGTGGCTTGGATTTCGTATCATCACCGTGGGCACGCGCTTTAAAGCAACGATCTATTTTATCGTTTTTGGCATGATGCTTTCACTGGTCTGGACCCGGCTGGGAGCGTTTGACCTGGCATTGGCCGAAGCGGCCCTGGGATCGGGGATCACGGGTGCGCTTTTGCTTGACTGTGTTTCCTATCTTCATGCGTGCAGGATCGATTATGACAAAAAATAACCTCATCATCTTTTTTTTCAGCACTGTTTTTATTGTTTTAACTTCCCTGTTTCTGTCGATGCCGAGCTTTGAGGGCACCATCAGCCAGCAGGCGGCTGATCAGATGGACGCCCTTGGCATCAGCCACCCCGTTACGGCGATACTTATGTATTTTCGCTCTTTGGATACGCTGCTTGAAGTTGCGGTGATTTTTACCGCACTGTGCGGCTTTTACGCGCTGTATCCGGGATTTTTGCACACGCCGCCCCAGCCCCGTTCGATCGTGGCCGATCACTTTACCACGCTTATTTTCCCCGTCATCGCCGTAGCCTCGGCCGTTTTGCTCTACAGCGGCACCTTCCAAAGCGGCGGCGCGTTTCAAGCTGCCGCGCTGCTTGCGGGGGGTATTATTATTATCAAACTGACAAGACCGCTCTCTTTTGCAAAAACCAAGGCACACAACCGCAAACTCTTTTACGTCTTCGGACTGTCTGTGTTTATCCTGCTTGGCTTTGTCTCTTTGTTTTCAGGCAGCTTTTTAGCTTTCGCACCCGGCAACGCATACTGGCAGATACTAGCCGTTGAAACCGCTTTGACGCTCAGCCTGGCCGCGACGATGGCGGCGTTTTTTATCATGGGGATTGAAAGGGTCAAACGATGAGCGTGATTTATATCATCACCGCCTCGGCCCTGCTGACCCTGGGCGCGGCGGGATTTTTACTTACCAAAGACATCTTTAAAAGGCTGATTCATTTCAATCTTTTTACCAGCGGAATCTTTTTACTCTTTATCGCCCTGACCTACACGGATGCTCCCGATGCCGCCGCCGTGGCTTTGGTACTGACCGGACTGGTTGTCAGTCTGGGGGCCACGGCCCTTGGTCTGATGCTGCTTCGCACGCTGCAAAGCCGGGGAGGCTGAGTATGACCCATCTTTTGGCTCTGCTTGTCGCCCTGCCTTTGGTTTTTGCCGTCTGTGGCTTTGTCTTTACAAAACACGCCCGCCTCATCGGGTTTTTTGGCACTTTTACCTGGGCGGCAGCGGTTGTTTTAACCTTTAGCGCGTGGCCCAACCTGCCGGTATATACGTTTTCAGACAGGGCCGCTGCTTTGGGTATTGCCTACAGCGTGGATGCCAAAGCGCTTTTGATGCTTGGCCTCAGCGCGCTGATTATCTGCATTGTTACGATCTACAGCTTTGGAAAAAAAGATACCAATGTGTACTTTTATCCCCTGCTTTGCCTTTTGTGTACGGGTCTTGGAGTCGTTTTTGTTTCCGATGATATTTTCAACCTCTACGTGGGCCTGGAACTCATCAGTCTCACGGCGATAATCCTGACCGCGCTGCAGGGAACCCGCGAAGCACTCCGCGCGGCCCTGTCGTATCTGTTTGCGGCGCTGTTTGGTTCGGGACTGTATCTGCTTGGCGTAATCCTGCTGTATACCAACTACGGCGTACTTGATCTTACGTTGCTGCAACAGCGCGTCACCGCCGAAGCGCCGATGCAGCTGGCTTTTATCTTTTTTGCCTCGGGCCTGGGGCTCAAATCGGCACTGTTTGTATTTGGCTACTGGTTGCCAAAAGCCCACGGCAGCGCCGCGCCCGCGGTTTCGGCGCTGCTGTCGGCGCTGGTGGTCAAAGCGGGCTTTTTTGTGTTGTACCTCCTGTATTCAAAGCTGTTTTTGACCATGAACGCTACGGCGCTGGTCTTATGGCTTTTTGGCATAGGAGCGATTATCTACGGCGGATACATGGCTTTTAAAGCAAAAAAGCTCAAACATGTCGCGGCTTATTCTTCGCTGTCTCAGATGGGGTATCTGTTTTTAATCTTTGCCTTTTCCTCCCAAAACGCAAACGCCGCACTTTGGCTGCAGGTATCGGCCCACGCTTTGGCAAAGGCGGGACTGTTTTTAGCCCTTGGCAGCGCTATCGTCTTTACCGGCCGCAATTTTGTCACCTCGATCAAAGGGCTTTCGGCCACCCTGCCCATGGCCGCTTTTGCGATTGCGCTGAGCGCGGTTACGCTGATCGGCCTGCCCCCATCCCTTGGCTTTAGCGCCAAGTGGTACTATCTGCACGCGGCCCTGGATGAAAACAATTGGCTTGTCATCGCCGCCGTGCTTGGGGGGTCTGTTCTGGCATGGGCGTATATGTTCAAACTCTTGATCCTGACGCTGCAAACGCCCAAAAGTTCGCCGATTACCAAACAGCCCCTTGCGCTTCGGGTGATGCAGTACTGCGCGCTTGGGTTGTCGCTGCTTTCAGTGATCGGGGGCATCTTCACGGCAAAAATCACCGCATTTTTAGGGGTGTTTCATGGGTAACTGGATCATTTTACTGCTGTTACTGCTCAGTTCTGTCATCCCTTCGGTAATTATCTTTTTTCTTGCGCAACGCAGGGAGTTTTTGCGCAACTTTTTAAACATAACGGGGATCTTTTTTAAGCTGCTGCTGGTTTCGTACCTGCTGTATGGCCTGCACCTTGGCCTTGAGTTTAGACTGGAGTATGAAATCTTTGAAGGGATTAATTTTTCACTTCGGGCCGATCGTCTCTCAATGCTTTTTGTTACGCTGTCTTCGGTGCTGTGGCTTTTTACCACCGTCTATGCCATCGCATATTTGCAAAAGAGTTTGAACAAAAGCCTGTTTTTCGGTTTTTTCAGCCTTTGTGTAAGCGCGACGGTGGGCTTGGCGCTTGCGGGCAACCTGTTTACCTTTTTCATCTTTTACGAACTGCTGACGTTGACCACGTTTTCGCTGATCCTGCACGAACGCACCCACGAAGCCAAACAGGCGGCGATTACGTACCTGAAATACACCGTTTTCGGCGGTACCTCGTTTTTGCTGGGGCTGGTACTGCTGTACAGTATGAACCTGCCCCACACCTTTGTAAGCGGCGGCTATCTGCAGCATGCGCAGCATTTAAGCGATATGAAAGCGTGGCTGATCTTTATCATTTTGCTGCTTGGCGTGGGCGTGAAAGCCGCGCTTTTTGGACTGCACGGCTGGCTGCCCAAGGCTATGGCCGCTCCCGCTCCGGTATCGGCGCTGCTGCACGCGGTTGCGGTGGTCAAAGCCGGCGCGTTTGGCATTATCCGTATCGTATACGATATCTACGGCATCCAGCTGGCTTCTTCGCTGGGGCTGCTGCTGTTTTTGGCAACGATTGCGGCGATAACGATTATCTACGGCAGTATCAAAGCCCTTGGCCAAACCAACCTCAAAAAGCGCCTGGCCTATTCAACCGTATCGCAAGTCAGCTATATCACTCTTGGCGTGGCGCTTTACGGGCCTCTTGGCACGATCGGGGGTATTGTCCACCTGGTCCATCAGGGGGTGATGAAGATTACGCTGTTTTTTTGCGCGGGAGCCTTTGCCAAAACCGCGGGGGTTTCTACCATAGACCAAACAGACGGCCTTGGCAAAACCATGCCCCTAAGCGCGTTTGCCTTTTCCATCGGCGCTTTTGGCATGATCGGCCTGCCCCCGTTTGCGGGCTTTGTCTCAAAATACTACCTCAGCCTGGGGGCCCTGGCTAATGATTCATTGGCTCTTTTATGCGTACTGGGGGCTTCAGCGCTGCTTAACGGGGCGTATTTTCTGCCTATTGTGTACCGCATGTGGTTTCTGCCCCCAAAAACAAAGCCTATTGCGACAAAAAGCATCTTGTTCGCGCTGGGGGATTTCAGCGCGCTTACATGGGTCAAACAGATCGCACAAAGCGAGTATGGATCATGAGTCTGCGAATCTGCGTCGTTGTCCTTTTTTTCCTGCCGCCGCTGCTGTTTGCGCTGCTGGCGCCTGAGGGGTTTTCTTTTGTGGCGGACAAACTCTTTTTGGGAATGCATTTTCACCTGAGCCCAAGTGCTAAGATTTTTATAACCTTTACCAGCCTCATCTACCTGGCCGCGGCGCTGTACAGCGTTTTTTCCGTTACAACAAAACTCAAACGCTACTGGCTGCTGTTTGCTCTGACCTATCTTGGCAATTACATGCTTTTTCTCAGCGCGGACGCCATCAGCTTTTATCTGTTTTTTTCACTGATGAGTTTTGCCGTTTTTGGCCTTATCATGCATGATCAAAGCAGCAGCGCCAGGAGGGCGGCTACCGTGTACATCAAGTTTGCGTTTGCAGGTGAAATCCTGCTTTTTTTAGGGATTATGCAAGCTATATTTCATTACGATTCCACGCTTTTTGCCGACTTTGGTTCCACTCTGCCCCTCTTTTCGCTGCTTTGTCTTGTTGTTGGCTTTGGTATCAAAGCCGGGGTGTTTTTACTGCATATGTGGCTGCCGCTTGCCCATTCCGCGGCTCCGGGACCAGTCAGCGCCGTTTTATCGGGGGTGATGCTCAAAACCGGCGTTTTTGGCTGGATGGTGTTTTTACCCCTTGCCCACGGTCATGACCAGCTTGGCTTCATACTCACCCTGCTTGGATTTTTGGGTATTTTTTGGGGGTTGTACGGCTTGGGACGCCCGAAACTCAAACAGATATTAGCCTACTCTTCGCTGTCGCAGATGGGATATCTTGTCGTGTTTTTTGGCATACTTTTGCAAAATCCGCAACTGTACACGGAAGCGGCGCTGTTTGCGGTATACTTTTTTTGCTTTTTTCACGCCCTGAGCAAGGCTTCGCTGTTTCTGTTTGCCGATATCTTGCTGCACGGAGGTAAAACCTTGCTCACCCTGGCTCTCAGCGCGGCTGCACTGCTTCTGCTTAGCGGATTTGCCTTTGGCAGCGGAGCCGTAGCCAAGGATATACTCAAAGGCTTTATCGACCATGATTTTTTGGCGGCCCTGTTTGCGGCCGGATCGTTTGTGACCGCTTTGCTGGGCGCACGCTTTTTCTTTCTGGCTCTGCAGCTGCCGCGGGGAAAAAACATCCCGGCCGTATGGATTCCGGCTTTACTGCTTGGCCTAGCTTTCATACTTGCACCGTTTTACGGACTTTCGTACGATTTTTCCCTGCTGCATCTCATTCCCTCCGTTACGGCCGCGGGGCTGTTTGGGTGGCTGTATAAAACCCAAACACAGATGCCTGTTGTACCAGAAAGTGATATACTTTCTGTATTTACTCAAAGGAAGCGATAATGGATACCCCCTTTTCATGGCACGCAAAAACACTTGAAGAGATCAAAACAGAGTTTGTAACCGATTTCAAACAGGGGCTAAACCACGATCAGGTCCATAAAATCCTGGAAAAACAGGGGCCAAACACGCTGACGCAAAACCGGGGGCAAAGCAGGCTCTCTCTCTTGCTGCAGCAGTTTACCCAGCCTCTGGTATACATTCTTTTGGCAGCAGTGGCCATAACCCTGCTTTTGGGCCACTATGTCGATTCCGGCGTTATTTTCGCGGTCGTTATCCTCAACGCGATTATCGGCTATTTTCAGGAATACAAAGCCCTAAAAGCCATATCGGCTTTGAGTTTGGCCGGGTTTACGCAATCCACGCTTGTACGCGAAGATCAAAAACACGCCGTAGACGCCAAAGAGATCGTTCCCGGCGATATCGTCATCCTCACCGCAGGCGACAGGGTCCCCGCCGATATACGGCTTATTACCTCAAAACAGCTGCAGGTTGACGAATCCTCCCTTACCGGCGAATCGGTAAGCGTGGAAAAAGCCCCCGCCGTCCTGCCGCAAAAAACCGATCTTGCGGATAGAACGAATATGCTTTTTCGCTCCGGTCTCATCACCTCGGGCAGCGGCGCGGGCGTGGTCGTCGCAACCGGCGATGATACCCAGATCGGACAGATCAATACCATGATCGGGCAAACCCATACGCTGCAGACGCCTTTGACCGAAAAAATCGCGCGCTTTAGCAGGATTCTTTTGTATGTCATCCTGGCAACGGCAGCGCTGACCTTTGCCATCGGCATGGCAAAAGGGGGCAAAGGTGTGGAAATGTTCATGGCCGCCGTCGCACTCAGCGTCGCCGTGATCCCAGAGGGACTGCCCGCGGCGATGACCATCATCCTGGCCATCGGGGTATCCAAGATGGCTAAACAAAACGCCATCATCCGAAAACTGCCCGCTGTCGAAACCCTTGGCAGTACCACCGTAATCTGTTCGGACA
>CAYUAC010000050.1:0-13851 GCA_964442515.1 uncultured Campylobacterales bacterium
ATTTTGGAAAAGTAAAATACTTTAGTACTTGGGGTCGGACCCCTTACAAAGTAAATGACCGAATTTATCACCCTGTTTTTCCATATCACCGAATCTATCGCGGTTTATATCGTCATTGGCCTCTTTTTTGCGGGCGTACTTCATGTTTATATCGATGACGGCTTTATCAAAAAGCACCTGGGACGCGGCGGATTTGGCGACGTGCTCAAAGCCGCGCTGATGGGGATTCCTTTGCCCATGTGTTCGTGCAGCGTTATCCCTTTTTCACTCAGCCTGCAAAAAAGCGGTGCGAGCAAGGGAGCCGTCAGCAGCTTTTTTATCTCCACTCCCATGACCGGGGCCGATTCTATTTTGCCCACCTACGGAATTTTTGGACCCCTTGTTACGTTTTTCAGGGTGCTTTCCTCCCTGTTTTCGGCACTGTTGTGCGGCCTGCTTGTTCAGCTTTTTGAGCATAAACAACAAAGCAAACCGCCGCTGCAGGAAGATTGCACCTGCTGCTGCAGCTGCCAAAGTAAGCAGGCAAAACAGGGATTTGGTGCAAAGATGAAAGAAGCGGCCGCGTACGCGTATGCAACCCTGCTGCCAGATATCGCAAAGCAGCTGCTGTTTGGCCTGGTTGCCGTGACGCTGGTAACGATGTTTGTACCCGAGGATTTTGGAAAGTATCTCAGCGACAATCTCTGGCTTAATTACCTGACGGTGCTGATATTAGCCATTCCCATGTACGTATGTTCCATCTCGGCCATCCCGATTGCCATGTCACTGCTGGCGTTTGATTTCAGTATGGGAGCGGCCTTTGTTTTTTTAAGCGCGGCCCCGGCGACAAACATTATCACCATAGGCGTGGTCAGAAAACTTTTGGGATTGTACCCGACACTGCTGTACCTGCTTTCCATTATCGCTTCAACCCTGATCTTTGCTTTTGTTATTGATCTGTTTTTTACCTTTAACACTTCTGAGATCATCGCACACATCAGCAAAGAAGACTACGGAATACTACAAACGGTCTTTGCCGTTATCCTGCTTGGGCTGCTGCTGCAAACCCTGCTGCCCGGGACCATACAAAAGCCGGGGCGCGGCGCCTGCTAGCTTGCTTTGCCAAGCCCGAGGGCTTTCAGGGCCGTTTGGGTATGCACAACCCACTGTAGTAGTTTGCTAAAACCTGTTTAATAAATTAAAATTTGCTTAATCACATTACTATAGTGGGTTTCAATGAAGCAATATGAATTTACAAAAAGAGAGATAAGCGGTCTGTATAAAAAGATTGGCCAAAAAGTCAAGTATTATAGGACTCAAAAAGGTTTTTCGCAACTTCAGCTGTCATACGCCATGGGATATTCTTCAGTCAGTTTGGTATCTGCAGCAGAACTTGGAACAAACGGAAAACATTTTAATTTGGAGCATTTGTATAAAATTTCAAAAATATTAGATATCAAGCTTCATCACCTGATCTGTGTTGACTAATGATACCCTTTTGCAAGCGGAAGTTTTATAGAAAACTGTGCTCCGCCCTCAATATTTTTGGCTGCAAGTTTCCCGTGCATATTTCTTTCGATAATAGATTTGCTCAGGTACAAACCGATTCCGCTTCCATTTTTTCCTTTTGTAGTGCAGGTGGCACCAAACAGTTTCTCAGGCAGGAGTGACGGTTTGATACCGCCGCCGTCGTCGGTAATATAAATACAGCCGTATCCCTGTTCTTTGGCAAAGGTTATGGAGATATACCCATGTGCTTTGCGACTTTGGAGTATCGCGTCTTTTGCGTTATACAAAATACTGAGCACCACCTGTTTAAACTCATTGGGATATCCCACCACGGTAATATGCTCATGGTCGGGAATAAAAACTTCTATATTGGATTCTTTAAATTCGGTTTCAAACAAAAACACCAGCTTTTTAATATCTTCGCAGGCTACAAACTCCGTTTTGACGTGTGAAGGAGTAAAAAAGTCACTGAAAGCATCTATTCTTTCATTTATCATTTCAACCTGATGCACGATGACACTTTGTGTCTGCAGCAGCTCTTGCCGGTCGCACCCATCTGCTTCAGACAGATCCTCGATGTTTTGGGCATTGATATAAATCGCTGTCAGCGGCTGCTTCCATTGCGTTATCAAAGCTTTGATGACTTGACCGGTTTCTATCATTTTGCTTTGCTGAATCATCATATGCTCTTGGCGGCGCTGCCGCTTGAGTGCTTTTGTGATTTTTGTCTTTAACTTTTTATTCATAAATTGCAGTTTGACAAGCATGGCGATCAAAATAGCCAAAAAACCGGTTATGGTCAGTATCAAAGTTTTATGATCCTGCCAAATCTTTTGTTTAGCGTTCATAAACGCAGGCTGCCTTCGCTGTAAAGTTTCCTCATTACCCGCATACGCCTGTACTGCCAACATGCATTTTTGCTTGTGTGTCTCAATATTTACGCGTGCACTGTCTGGTTGTGCCGATACGGCACTGAAAATCAGACATGCCAATACTAAAAATTTCATTTTTTACAATACCACCTACTATAGTGGTGCAATGGTATCAAAATGGAACTTAAGGCCGCATCCCGGTAGTTTATATTACCGGGATCTGTATTTTGATTTTATCCAGTTTTGCCAAGCAGCAGGGCTTTCAGGTCGTTTTTGGCGTCCCCGGTCATATGCAGGTTGAAATGTTCGCTTAAAAACGCGAAGATATCATCATTGACAAACTGCGGCGGTTTCGGTCCAAGGTAAATGTTTTGAATCCCTAAGCTAAACAGCGCAAGCAGGATGATCACGGCTTTTTGTTCCATCCACGAAAGTACGATGGAGATTGGCAGGTCCGCAATCGGTTTGTCCACCGCCTGGCTTAGGGCTTTGGCAATTTCGACCGCGCCGTTGCTATCGTTGCATTGCCCAATGTCCAGATACCGCGGAATATCGGTGCCTTCAATGGTGCCAAAATCGATATCGTTAAAGCGGAACTTTCCGCAGCTTGACGTAATGATTACGCAATCTTTGGGCAGATTCTGCGCCATTTCGCGGTAGTAATTGCCCGCTTTGCCCGGAGCATCGCAGCCTGCTATGACAAAAAACTGCCTGATCTTGCCTTCACTCAGTGCCTGTACAATCTGGGGCGCCAAGGTCAGCACGCTTTTGTAGTGGTGGCCGGTATTCAGCGTGGTATCCGCGTCCCAGCCGTCCGCGTCGTCGCAGCGAAGCGTGCGCTGAATAAGAGGTTCAAAATCGTCATTTTCAATCTTGGTCGCCCCCTCGGCACCTACGATCTTATAGGTAAAAAGGCGGTCTAAATAGCCGCAGTCTTCCTTGGGCGGTACGATGCAGTTGGTATTGACTACAAACGTGCCCGGAAAGCTCTCCATCAGTTTGGCCTGGTCAAACCACGCTTTACCCACGTTGCCTTTGAGGTGGTCGTATTTTCGAAGTTGCGGATACCCGTGGGCCGGCAGCATTTCACTGTGGGTATACACGTTGATACCCCTGCCCTGTGTCGCTTTGAGAAGCTTTTCAAGCATTTCAAGATTGTGTCCGCTGACTAAAATCGCTTTACCTTCTACTTTGTTTTGGCTGACCTGTACCGGTGTGGGCACGCCGAATTTTCCCGTATGGGCGTTTGAGAGCTTATCCATCACTTCCACCCCGGCACTGCCTACTTTCATCAGCTGATCGATATGTTCTTTGAAGTTAAAATTTACGTTTGTCAGCGTAAAATAGAGCGTTTCACTCATCACGTCATCCACACCCTTAGTCGATGCCGGATCCAATTCATTCAAATGCTCGCGGTACGCGCTGAGGCCTTTAAGGCCAAAAATCATCGTATCCTGCAATCTGGTCAGGTTGGCATCCTTTCCGCAGGTCCCTACAATCTGGCCTTTGCTGCCGCACCCCTCCGGCGCGCTCATTTCACATTGGTAACAAAACATACTCATTTTTTCTCCTTGTTGTGTTTGGTTGGCGCAATAATAAGCAAATATGTAAAACCTGTCATTGACAAACATCAATACCGCACAGGCATAATTTTTGCTATCATTATGCATACAAGATATGAGAAAAGGCAAAAACATGGTAGAAGTACAATTTTTAGGTCCTATCAACAAAGACCCCATCGAGCTTGATATCGCCACGCTGGGTCAGCTCAAAGAACAGCTTGGCAGGGATGAAAGCCTCAAAGAGTGGCTCAAAGAGTGTTCAGTTGCGGTCAACGACGAAATGGCAGGCTCGCTGGACAAAGAACTCAAAAGCGGGGACGTGATCTCAATCCTGCCCCCGGTATGCGGAGGTTAATGGTGCTGCAGCTGTTTAACGGACCCGTACCGGTAGAAAAAACACTGGCGGCGTGGTATGCCGATCACCGCACGCAAAACTACGGCGCTTTTGTGAACTTTGTAGGCACCATCCGGGCTGAAGGGGAAATAGAAGGACTAAGCTTTGATATCTATGAACCGATTTTAAAGCAGTGGTTTGATAGGTGGCAGCAAAAAGCCGACAAAGCCGGCGCGTACCTGTGCATGGCTCACAGCAAAGGTGATGTGGGCATACACGAAAGTTCCTATATCGCAGGCGTCTTTTCACCCAAGCGCCGGGTCGCTCTGGAAATGATCGATACGTTTGTCGAGGATTTCAAAGCCAATGCCCCTATCTGGAAATACGATCTCAAAAATAGCAGACGCATTTACGCCAAAGACCGATCGACCCCGATGGAGGGTGCCGGATTGCTTGGATAAATGTGCTAAAATTGCAATCAAAAAAGGTTGCAACAATGCACGCAAAAGTCATACGCCTGGTTGAAGCAGGCGCGTTTAAAAATTTTATCATCACTTTGATCATCCTTAACGGTATCACGCTGGGGATTGCGACCTCAGCGGATATGATGGCTGATTTTGGCACGCTGATTGTATGGCTGGATATTGCCATTATCACCGTTTTTACCATAGAAATAGCGCTTCGCATCTACGCGTACAAGGGCGCGTTTTTCAAAGACCCGTGGAGTCTTTTTGACTTTTTTGTCGTCGCCATTTCGCTGGTTCCCGCCAACGCCGGCCTTTCAATCCTGCGGGTACTTCGGGTGCTGCGACTGTTTCGCCTGCTGACGGTGGTACCCCAGATGCGGCTGATAATCGGCGCGCTTGTGGGCGTGATCCCCGGTATATTTTCGGTTTCGATGGTACTGCTGCTGTTTTTTTACGTTTTTGCCATTATGGCCACCAACCTCTTTGGCGGGGAATTCCCGCAGTGGTTTGGCAGTCTTGGCAGTTCCATGTTCACCCTGTTTCAAATCATGACGCTGGAATCATGGTCGATGGGCATTGCCAGACCGGTAATGGAAACCTACCCCTACGCGTGGATCTTTTTTGTGATCTATATTCTGCTGGTAACCTTTATCATGGTCAATCTTTTTATCGGGCTGGTAGTCGATGCGATCTTTACGATCAAAGAACACGATAAAGAAGAAACCCAACAAAACGACACACAACGCCTCAGAGACGAAATAAAAGAGTTAAAATCGCTTATTTTGGAGGTAAAAGAGCAAAATCGGTTACAAAATGACCCAAAGAAGGGCTAAATTTGCCTAAAAAAGGCGATTTTAGCGATATTTCCTTGCATTCGTTATAAATTTATATTAGAATTTTGATATACTTAATTCAAAAAAGGATTTGACAAATGACAAAAGCAGAATTCGTAGAACTGGTACAAGACACGGGAGACTACAAAACAAAAGCGGAAGCCGACAAGGCGATCAAAGCGTTCACAGGAGCGGTCACAAAAGCCCTCAGCAAGAAAGAAGACGTTTCACTGGTAGGTTTTGGTACCTTTGTTTCAACACTGCAAAAAGGCAAAAGCGGCAAGGTTCCCGGAACGGATAAGACATACAAAACAAAAGATAAAATGGTTCCAAAATTCAAAGCGGGCAAAGGCCTTAAAGATTCAGTCGCCAAATAATCTCTTCCGGAGGGTTTCACTCTTTGAAACCTTCCGCTTTTAAAGCAGCTTCATAAGCGTATCTCTTTTTGTTTCATCGCTTCTTCTACACGCGATTTCAAACGCTTCTCTTTGCCCCACCAGTACAAGCCGTTGTTTCGCTCTTGTCATCATCGTATACATCAACTTATTGTTTAGCATTACGTAATGGGCCTTTGTCAATGGAATAACCACGTTTTCATACTCCGATCCCTGTGACTTGTGCCCTGATATAGCATATCCCAGATCGATCGCGCCGTTTTTAAAATCCCCGGCGCAATAAAGCGCGTAATACTTCTCATTGGGAAAATAAACGTAGATTTCGTCTTCCTGTTTATCGATATAATCGATCACGCCGATCTGGCCGTTGAATACACGGCGCTGGTCACAGCGGCCGTCAGCATTGTTGTATTCATATGTATCATAGGTGTTCATATTCTGGTTTTTCAGATGGATCACCTTGTCGCCGGTTTTATACACTTTGTCAAAGACCTTGATCTGTGTTGTGGCCTCTTCATTAAGCACGCTTTGCAAAGCGATATTGAGATTTTTGGTCCCAAGCGGGGTTTCTTTCATCGGCGTGATCACCACAAAGGTACGAAGTGAAAGCCACATATCCTCTTTTGCCGCCGCTTCAATCTCGGGCTTGAGCCTAAGCGCGATCTTTTTGATATAGCTTACGGTCTGGGCCATACAGTCGCCGCCTGCCAGCGCCCCCTCACAGCGGGGGATAAAGAAAAAATCGCTGTATTTTTCATCATACCCCTGCGGGATCATGCCGTGGCGCACTTCCCCGGCAAAGAGCTTGATCACGGCGTCTTCGCTTTGGCGGTAGATTGTATCCAGCGTCACGTTTGCCACCAGGCCGCAGTCTATCGCGTCGCTGAAGACTTCCCCCGGCCCCACCGGGGGCAGCTGTGCCGGGTCACCGAGCAAGATCACGATCGAGTGGTCAAAATCCACCGCCTCAAACAGGGCGTAAAAGATCGAAATATCGATCATGGAACTCTCATCAACCAAAATCACCTTCTGTTTCAGCGGATTTTTGGCGTTGTAGACAAACCCGCCGCCCTCGTCCATACCAAGCAGCGAGTGGATCGTTTTGGCTTCAAAGCCAGATTGCTGTTTGATCCGGTTGGCCGCCACCCCCGAAAGCGCGCAGCCCACGATCTTGTCATAGCCAAAACAGCTTTCATACAGCTGCAAAATCGCTTTGGAGGTTGTCGTCTTCCCCGTCCCGGCATACCCGGTGATCGAAAAGATTCCCGCCTGCTTATTGCCAAGGGCGATCGCTTCTTTCTGCCTGGCATCAAAGACAACACCCTCTTTTTGCTCAAAAGTTTTGATAAACCTCTCCAGATCACCGCTTATCGCTTTGCCCGTAGTCCGCGCATTTGCCCGCATCGTTTCGATAACGGATTCTTCCATGTGGGCAAAAGACGGCAGGGTATAGTGCCCCTTAACAGGCGCATAGAGCAGATTAAAATCCTCCATCGCCGCGGTGATTGTTTCAAACTCGTCCTGGTCCAGGATAAAACTCTCATCAACCCGGCTTTCCTGACGGGTCAGTTCAAAAAGCTTTGCCGCTTCCATCACGCTGTGGCCCCTGCCGATCATATGGCGCTGCAGGGTGTATAAAATACAGCTTTGCAGCCGCTTTTTTGAACCCGGGTCAAAGCCAAGCTGCATCGCAAGCGCGTCGGCTTTTTTAAACCCCACTCCCTTGATATCGGCAATGGCGTAAGGGTTTTGTTTGATGACGTTGATACTTTGTTCACCCAAATTTTCATAAATGTCTAGCACCATCTTGTTTGTCACGCCGTATTCGGACAAAAACTCCCACAGACTGCGCAGCTGCTGCTTTTGGCGCCATCCCTGCACGATCTTTTCCAGCCGCTTTTTGCCAAGCCCCTCAATTTGCAAAAGCTTGTTCGGATCGTTTTGCACTACCGCATCAAAGCCCGCGCCGCCTGGATAATGCTGCGTAATCTTTTCGGCCAGCTTGTCGCTGATGCCCTCAATCACGGAAGTAAGAAAATAAAACAGTTCCCCCCTGCTTTGTTCGTAATCGTAACTGAAAAACTGAAAGGTTTTACCGTACCGGCTTTCTACCATCCGTCCGTGCAGCGTGAGCTTTTTGCCCACAAGCTGCTGCGTATCATCAATGATGTCGCCTTTGGCGCTAAAGCCCTCTTTGGTCGCAAAGATCGCGAAACTGCCCTTGACAAAGATCGTTTTTGTCACGGTCGCCTGCAGGGTTTGAGATGAATCATCCCTCATAGATTATAAACTCTTTCTTGGCCGCGGTCACTTTGTGCAGGTACCGCCTCGTTTCGGCATAGGGCAACTCTTTGCTCAGCTTGTCATACAGCTGCGAGGGACCCAATCTGTTGATCTTGGCAAACGCCCGGGTGCGGTTTGGATCAAAGGTGCGCAGCACGTTGCCCGCTCCGGTGTTGTACGCGCTTATGACGGCGTACTCCTGATTCAGAGGATGGTGCACCTCATCAAGATAACGCTCATAAAGTATGTGCAGATACGCCGTTCCCATCTGGATATTGTTTGCCGGATCAAACAGATACTCCCTGCTTGGCGGACGCTTGCTGCCGCTGATAAACTCATTGGCATCGATCCCGGCGGTGGTGGGCACAATCTGCATCAGACCGTAGGCGGGAATATGGCTGACGGCGTAGGGATTAAAACTGCTTTCGGTTTTCATAATCGCATACACCAGCGCTCTGTCGATGCCGTACTGACGCGCGTATTTGTCGACATAAGCTTTATATGTTGCCGCTCTTTGATCGGGGGCGTTTTTTTCCATCTTGATATTAACATAATGGATGGTTTTGTTTTTTTCCGTGCGCTTTTGCATCTGTGTATCTACCAGATAATTGGCAAAACGGTTTGCCCGCCACTCATACAATACCGTTTTATTGTCATGGTCTTTGACCTGGCCTGCTAAAAACGGGCGGCCACTTTGCGGGACCTCTTTTGCTGAGTACAGATCGACCTTTCGCGGGTCCTGAGGTGTCAGCAGCGTTGTGGTAATCGCTTTTTGCAAGCTTTGTTTTGGTTTTTGGCCATCAACGGTTTCAACGGTAACGATGCCTTTGTCAAAATCGATACGCGCCCGGCTTTTATAATTCTGGGTATATTTGACATATTGTTTCTTACCCGGCGTTTTGACATTGTCTTTGCCCCACTCTCCGGCCGCGGCGGCGGTGAGGTGCGCAACCAGTTTTTGATAGTTTTGCTTGATATGGTCAATATCTCTTTGCAGGGCTTCAGGATTGGCCGCGTAAGCGGCTGCTTTATCGGCAGCAAAGGATTGCACCGCCTGCGAGGAAGGGTCCTGCGCTATCTGGATGACACGTTTGTAATCATGCACGCCGCATCCGCTTAGCAGCAATACCGCCGTAATCACACCGGTAAGTCTTATCATGCTCTCCCCCGGCGTATTCTGGACAGCGCTCTTTGCAGGTTGGTCCTTGGCGTGGCGAAATTAAGCCGCATAAATCCGCTGCCCGCATCACCAAACTCGGTCCCGGCGTTTAATCCCAGACCCAGGTCATTGATCCAGTACTCTTTTAGCGCCTTGTCATCAAGCTTTAACCTCCGGCAGTCCAGCCAGCACAAAAAGGTGCCCTCCGGTTTGATCGCTCTGATATCGCCGGTGAGTTCTTGCAGCAACAGTTCCCTGTTTTGGCACAAACTGGCAAGCAGGTCCTGTGTATACTCCTCCCCCTGCTCATACGCCGCGATCAGGGCTTGGATGCTGAAAGGATTGGCGATATGAAAACCAAGGGTATCAAGGGCGTGTTTCATCGCGCGTCTGAGGCTGTCGTTTTGGATGATAGCGTACGCGTTTGAAAGCCCGGTGATACTGAAGGTTTTGGAGGGAGCGTTAAGCGTAATGGTACGATTTGGCGCATAGTGGGCCATGGGTTGATGCGCAGCGTCATAAACGATATCGCTGTGGATTTCGTCACTGATGATAAGCACGTCGTGTTTTTTGCAGATAGCAGCCATACGCCGCATTTCATCCGGTTCAAAAACCCGGCCGCTTGGGTTGTGGGGATTGCACAAAATAAAGATTTTGGCTTCACGGGCTGCCTTTTCAAACCCCAAAAAATCGATCTCATACCGCCCCTCGTGCAGATACAGCGGATTTTGCAGCAGTTTGCGGTTATTGTTTTTCACCGCGCTTAAAAACGGCGGATAGATAGGGGTTTGGATGATCACTCCGTCGCCCCCGCCGCTGAAGCGCTGCAGAGCGATATTGATCGCGCTGACGACTGAGGGCACAGGCAAAATCTCTTCTTGTCCCACATCAAAACCGTACCGCCCCTGCCACGTTTGGATCGCCTTATAATAACGATCCGGATACACCGTATACCCGTACACCGGATGCGCGGCACGCCGGGCCAGGGCATGTTGGACCGCTTCAGGCGCGGCAAAATCCATATCCGCCACCCAAAGGGGCAGCACGTCTTCGCGTCCGAAGCGCTTTTGGCGCATGGCATATTTCACGCAGTCGCTGCGGCTTCGATCAACTGGCTTGTCAAACGCTATTTTTTGGCCCATACGCTCACCTCGCTGATACTGTGCTGGTATTTTCTGTCGCTTTCTCGAACGACAAATTCCAAATCTTTGCGCTCCAGCAGGTCAAAGTCCTCCTCCAACAGTTTCTTCAAACCTTCAAAGGTAGTCACGTTTTCGCCGTCTTGTTTAAAGCCGCCCAGCCAGTTTTGCTTTGGCGTGAAAGCTTCATCCCAGCTGTAGGGACTGGCAAGCAGCAAGATGCCGCCTTCATTGATGCGCTTTTTGATATCACGCAGGAATTTGGCCGGATCATAGAGCCGGTCGATCAAATTGGTCGCATATACCAGATCATAGCCGGTAAACACGGGCTTGAGGTTGCACGCATCCCCCTGCCAAAACTCGACCCTGTCCTGGGTACCCTCCAGATTAAACTCATCCAGACGTTTGGTGACGTAATGCTTAAGCTCGCCTTCGGCTTTGAGCGAGTAGCTTAAACTGCCGTTTTCTTTCATCTGCTGGCACTGCTGAATAAAACGGGCGGTGTAATCAACCCCGATAACTTTGTCAAACCCTCTGGCCAGTTCAAAACTGCCCCGGCCAAGCGCGCAGCCGATATCCAGAGCTTTGCGTGGCGTTTTTTCCGACATGTGCGAAAGCGCGATCTGCGTGCAGGCCTGTTTGAAATTTTGCACGCCGTACTCATCTTCGCCCCAGCTCATATGCGCATACATCGAAACCGATTCATCGCTTTCATACACGTTGGCATCGATATCTTCCTCATAGCTGCTGCATACGTAGCGAAAGCCCGCGTGCTGGAAAAAGTGGCGGCGAAACGCGTAGCGTGAACTGCGCAGGGCTTCATTGCCCGTTGATATCCACGAACCGCCCTTGATAAGATTGTGTTCATTATCAAACGTAGGCATCGTAAAATCATCATACAAAGGATGCACTTCAAAGCCGTCAAAGGGATACATCGGCGTTTTAGTCCACTGCCATACGTTGCCGATGACATCATAAAAGCCATGAAACGCAAACGTGTTAACAGGCACCGGTGAAGCGTAGTGTTCCAGGTTGATATTGGCCGGCGCCTTTTGTCCCCATTTGGGTTCATCAGGCACTTGGCACAAATCGGCCAGCCGGTACCACTCATCTTCGGTAGGCAGGCGCAGGTTTTTGCCAAGACGGGCGCTTTTATACCCGCAAAACGCCAGCGCTTCGTGGTAATTGACCTCGGCGGGCCAGTCAAGGGGCAGCTCAATGTGATCGGTCATGGTACGAAGCTTGTAACCGCTGCCACCATGCACCCAGAAGGTGGGGTGCTTAGCACCCGTATAATTGCGCCATGCCAAGCCCTCAGCGCTCCAGTATTCATCCTTTTCATACCCTCCGGCGTTGACAAATTCCAAAAACTCGCCGTTGCTGACTAGGTATTTTGACGCTTCAAAATCGGGAATATCGGCGTTGTGGTACCCGTACTCGTTATCCCAGCCGTAAAAATCATCATCAAAATTCTTGCCAATAGTCACGCGGCCGCCCTTGACCCCAAGCAGTTCATTACGGGGCGCCTCCCCGCTGCGGGGACAGATGGGAAATTCGTCGCTGGTTTGTACCGCCTCTATCGGCAGCTGGCGGATCAACACCGAAGAGGTTTCAAGGTGGATCCTTTCATGTTCGATCCCCATTAGGATCGGCCAAAAGGGGCTGTCCCAGGTGATTGGCAGCTGCAGGGGCATCGTGTCGATGAGTTCGTTGACGCTTTTTTTAACCGCATCGCGGTAGGCCCGCGTAGCTGCCACGCTTGGCCAGTCGTAATTGTTCTCATCCAGATCATCCCAGCTCATCTCATCCACGCCCACGGCAAAGATGGATTCAAGATGGCTGTCAATCCTGCTTTTCATCTGCTTGGCCAGCACGAGTTTATTGACAAAAAAGACCGCCGTATGACCGAAATAAAAAATAAGCGGGTGGCGCAGGTAATCAGCCTTTTGAAAATAGCTCTCATCGGCTTTAAGACACCCAAAAAGCGCTTCATAGCTTTCAAAAGTTTTGTTAAAATACTCTTTTATTTCCGCTCTCTTGGCTTGCGGATCGCTTCCGTGCAGTGAAATATTGCGGGTAATACGTGGCATCTAGCTTTCCTTGTATTAAAGGTGTGTAGATATAACTTTAGCATAGGTAAACTTTATTTGCGTTTTTTCGCCTGCTTTTAGGAAGCCTCAAAGTTATCTTATGATAAAATTTAAAAATTTCATTTAATAATCAAACTTTCAGGAGTCATTATATGGGAAGAAAAATCATCAATTCTATCACGGGCAAAGAAATCATTAAACCCGATCCGGTTAATCAAGAAGTCTATTTTGACGGCGGCGTGATGATCACCGAGACCGATCCGGCCGGCATCATCACCTACGCCAACAGAAAATTTCGCGATATGACGGTGTACAGCAAAGAAGAACTCATCGGCGCGCCCCACAGCATCAACCGCCACCCCGATATGCCAAAAGCGGCGTTTGCGGGAATGTGGAAAGAGATCAAAGACGGTGAAATGTGGGAAGGATACGTCAAAAACATGCGCAAAGACGGCAAATACTACTGGGTCATTGTCTGGATTAAACCCAAATACGACAACGACGGCAAACTCACAGGCTATATCGCCGGCCGGAAAGTGCCTAACCGCGATATGGTCGATAAAATGGAAGAGGAATACAAAATTCTCAAAGCCAAAGAAGCGTAAATCTAAACTTAGAGCCGAATTGCTTTTTCGGTTCTTGTAAGACCTGGAACCTCTCCGGTACTCTTATGCTATTGTGTATCTAAATCTTTAACTCTGCTATCTTAGCAATAAAGTTTTACATTTTTGCATTATGATTTCAGGAGCATTATTTGCATCATTTAAATATTTTTCAAATGGGGCAACTATCTCTATCTCGTTGTGAAAACTTTGTGTATCTAATTGTTGCATCGATTGAAACAAATCTTTAATATCTTGTTTTTGAATCTTTTCTGCAGCCAACAAGCTCTCCAAAATATTATCTGTATGTTTTATTGCTATGGCGATATCTATAATATCCCTTGTCAGGTTATCATTTTTTCTATAAATAATTTTCTTTGCAATTATATCCTCGATACTTTCAACATACATATCACTTTTAAAAATTGTTTTTGAATTGTCTAGCAATGGCCGGGCTGATTTATTCTGTACAACGAGAACATCAACTTTAATATTGTTTTTTCTCTCCAATACTCTTATATGATGAGACAAATCAATATATTTGTTCGTGTCAAAACTGTTTGTTTCGTCTATCCAATGCTTTGGACTTAAATAGTTCAATATTTGCACATCTGTTACAAAAAGATC
>CAYUAC010000051.1:0-13690 GCA_964442515.1 uncultured Campylobacterales bacterium
AGTTTGCACTCTGGCAACTTCTCTCTCAGTACGCCGCCAACTCCCGTGATCGTTCCGGCAGTACCCACTCCCGCGGCAAAAATACCCACATCAGGCACCTGGCGCAGGATTTCAAGGGCGGTTGTTTTACTGTGGGCGCGCGGGTTGGCGGGATTGGAAAACTGATTGATGATATAACTGTTTGGCGTTGCTTCCTGCAGCTGTCTTGCTTTTTCAATCGCGCCGTTCATACCCTTGGCAGCCTCGGTTAATTCCAGTTTGGCCCCAAGCGCCACAAGCAGCTTGCGCCGTTCTACGCTCATGGATTCGGGCATGGTTAAAACCAGTTTCAGCCCCATCGTCGCGCAGACGGCAGCCAGCGCGATACCGGTATTACCGCTGGTGGGTTCGATAATAGTCGAATGACTGTCAATTTTTCCCTCATCCAGTGCGGTTTCAATCATGTGCAGTGCGATTCGGTCCTTGACAGAACCGTAGGGATTGAGAAATTCGCATTTGCCGTATATATTGTCTTCTATCTGTACCATCGGCGTAGAACCGACCAGTTCTACGCTGTTTTTTGCTACATTCATTCAAACTCCTTATCTAGGGGAACAAACCGGTTGCTTTGATCGTCGTAATACTCTATTGTACCCGATTCGATGCGGTAATACCAGCCGTGGATGAGAAGCTGCTTGTTTTGTGCCCGCTTTTGTACTTCCGGGTAAGTCAAAAGATTTTCGATCTGAAAAAGAATGGAAACCTTCTCGGTCGTAGCGGCACTTCCCCCGTCTGCCACGGTCGCGACCTCTTTGGCCCGCCTGCCAAGCTGCAGCCACTTTTTGGTATGGATGAGTTCGGGTTTATCCTCCAAATCCTGATACAGCGCCGCACACGCCCCGCAGTGCGAATGCCCGCAGACGATAATATGCTCAACCCCTAAAACAGATACGGCGTACTCAATCGCAGCGGCGGTTGCGTGAAAATCATTGTCGGGTTTGTAAGGGGGAACGAAATTGCCGATATTGCGCACAATAAACAGATCGCCCGGATCGGCTGCGACGATGGATTCAGGCAACACCCTGGAATCGCTGCAGCCGATAAAAAGCGCTTTTGGGTGCTGGCCTTTGCTGATTAGTTCTAAATAACGCTGTTCGTTTTGTTTGAAATCAAGCTTTTTGAAAGCTTGGTTGCCCTTGGCAAAATCAAGGATGGACACGGGTTATCCTTCCTGCGTAAAGGCGCCTACCTTTGTGAGTTTGTCGTAGCGTTCAATGAGCATTTTTTCCATACTCATTGCGTGGCACTGTTTTACGGTTTCTAAAAAATAATCTTTGACAACACGCGCCGCGGTTTCTTTATCCCTGTGCGCGCCGATAAGGGGTTCGTCCAGGATATCATCGATCAGATCGTGCGCTTTGAGCGAATCGGCGGTAATCTTCATCGCTTCAGTCGCCTGCTTGACCTTGCCCTGATCGCTCCAGAGAATAGACGCACACCCTTCCGGCGAGATAACGCTGAAAACCGAATAGCGCATCATGGCAAACCTGTCAGCAACCCCGATAGCAAGCGCACCGCCGCTGCCTCCCTCTCCGATAACGACCGATACCAGCGGTACCTTCACGTCGGAAAATTCAAACAGGTTTCTGGCAATCGCTTCGCTCTGGCCGCGTTCTTCGGCCCCGATACCCGGGTACGCACCGGGAGTGTCGATAAGCATAAGCACCGGAAGATTGAATTTTTCCGCCAGCCGAACCGCGCGCAGGGCTTTTCGGTAGCCTTCGGGGTTGGGCATACCGAAATTTCTTTTGACCTTGTTTTGGATTCCCCTGCCTTTTTGTTCCCCGATGACGACGCATTTTTGCTTTTGGATATACCCAAGATAGCACACGATGGGCGAATCGTCTTTAAACGCCCGATCACCGTGGATTTCATACGCATCATCCATAATCAGCTTGATATAATCCAGGCTGTAGGGACGGTCGGGGTGTCTTGCCAACTGCAGCTTTTCGTAATCGCCAAGAGAGGAGTACACTCTGGAAACCTCTTTTTCAAGCTGTTCGTGCAATCCCGATATGGCGCTCTCATCCCCGCGCAGTTTCGCGGATTCTATAGATTCTTCGATCTCTTTCAGCGGTTGCTCAAAGGCTAAATACGTGGCCAAAACTACCCTTTATATTTTCGAAAAACAAGCGCACCGTTTGTGCCGCCGAATCCAAATGAATTGCTCATAACCGTTTCGATCTTGGCTTCTCTTGCTTCATTTGGCACATAATCCAGATCACAGTCGCTATCTGGAGTTTCGTAGTTAATAGTAGGCGGAATAATTCCGTCTCGCATAGCCATCAGTGAAACCACCGATTCGATCGATCCGGCTGCGCCCAGACAGTGTCCTGTCTGCCCTTTGGTCGAACTGACAACCGGCGCGCCCTCTTTGCCCCCGAATATTCGCTTGATCGCTTCGGTTTCGTTTTTGTCGTTTGCCGGTGTAGACGTACCGTGAGCGTTGATATAATCTATGGTTTCAACTCCGTTGCTTTTTGCCATCTGCAGCGCGGCATTCATCGCTCTTTGCGGACCTTCCACTACCGGAGAAGTGATATGATTGGCATCCCCGCTTTCGCCAAAGCCCACAATCTCGGCATAGATATGCGCACCTCTGGCTTTCGCGCTTTCCAAATCCTCAAGCACGAGCGATGCCGCACCCTCGCCCATGACAAAACCGTTTCTGTCTTTGTCAAAAGGTCTGGAAGCCCCGCCCGGGTTGTCGTTATTGGTTGAGAGGGCTTTCATCGAAGCAAAACCGCCGATACCGGCTGAACAGATCGCGGCTTCCGCGCCCACGCACAGCATCCGGTCCGCACCGCCGAGTATGATGGTTTTTGTCGCTTCGCTGATCGCGTGCGTTCCTGCCGCGCAAGCGGTAACCGAAGAGAGATTGGGGCCTTGCAGGGTATGTTCGATCGAAATAAATCCGCCGAGCATATTAACCAGTGCCGAGGGGATGAAAAAAGGTGAAATCCGTCTTGGCCCTCTAGTGGAGGCGATAACGGAGTTTTTTTCGATATTGATCAAACCGCCGATGCCCGAAGCCGACGAAATCCCAAAACGGGTATGATCGATACTGTCGTCATCGTTTAAACCTGAATCCTCCATCGCTTCTTTGGACGCCTTGATACCAAGCTGGATAAAACGGTCGGCTTTTTTGACCTCTTTTGGATTCATTACGCTTGTGGGATCAAAGTCGGGAATCTCGGCCGCGATTTTCACCGAGTGTTTTTCGGTATCAAATGATTCAATTCTTTTAATACCACATTTGCCTTCTACAATAGCCTTAAAAGAACCCTCTTTGTCAAGTCCCAAAGAGTTTACCATCCCTAATCCCGTAACAACGACTCTTCTCAATCTGTATCCTTTACCTCGGTATCAAACCCGCACGATGCGGATTTGGCTACTTGTTATCTTCGATATATTTTACTGCGTCTGAAACCGTCGCGATTTTCTCCGCGTCTTCATCGGGAATCTCGATTCCGAATTTCTCTTCAAGAGCCATTACAAGCTCAACAACGTCAAGACTGTCAGCACCCAAATCCTCTACGAATTTTGATTCCTCTTTCACTTCGCCCGCGTCTACGCTTAACTGTTCTACCACTACTTCTTTTACTTCGTCAAGTATCGCCATATGTTTTCTCCTAAAAATTTTTCCAAATTATAACAAAATTAGTTTAAAAGCAAAACTACATTTGTTTTTTTGCCTCTATCCCAAGCAGTCCCATTCCCGTATGAATCGTACACGCGCACGTCGCAAAAATTTTCAGATATGCTTCTTCCTGCGGGTGTCCGTGCACTTTCGTCCCGTTATAGAGTTTGTGCACGCCTGAAGCCAACTCATACAGATAATCGGTGATCTTTTGCAGCTGACGGTGTTTAAACGCATCTTGCAATACCTCAGGCAGCAGCAACGCGTCAAACAGCAGATCAAGCCCCGCCTGATCCATCTGCTCTAAACCTGCCTCTTTCACCGCTGCAAACTCACTGCCGCACTTTTGAAACAGCGAATGGATCCGCGCGTGGGCGTAGTTGATATAAAAGATCGGGTTGGAAGCGTCCTGCTGCATAATCTTTGTAATGTCAAACTCCAGATGCGTATCACATTTTTTGCTGACAAACAGGAAGCGAAGCGCTTCGCTTCCAATCTCTTTGACAACATCTTCCATCAATATGAAATTGCCTGCCCGCTTGCTCATCTTGTAGGGCTGGCCGTCTTTGAGCAGGGACACCATCTGCGACAGGATGATTTCAAGCCTGCCCGGGTCATGGCCCAAGAACTCCATAGAGGCTTTGACCCTGGCGATATAGCCGTGGTGGTCCGCGCCCCAGATATTGATACAGCGGTCATATCCTCTTTTGAATTTATCATCATGATAAATGATATCACCGGCTAAATAAGTGGGCATTTTATTATCCCTGACCACTACGCGGTCCAGTTCGTCCCCCTTTTGCTGCGAACGAAGCCACTGTTTGCCGTCCTGTTCATACACGGCCCCGCTTTTTTGAAGCTGATCAAAAACCGCGTCCCATTTTTCATACAGTTTTTTCTCGCTGACAAAAGAATCAAACACGATTCCGGCTTCAGCCATGTTGTCTTTGATAATACCAAGCATATACTCCACACCCCAGCTGCTCAGGCGGTGCAGATCGGTCTTTTGTGCAAAAAACTCTTTGCCAAAATGTGTAATCGCGTCATCAGCGGCCTGGCGGATATATTCACCCCTGTAATACTCCTGAGGCAACTCATACGCAATACCCAGTTGCTCTTTTGCCATACACGCGATCGATTCGCCAAGCAGCAGCACCTGTTTGCCCGCGTCATTGAGATAGTACTCTTTGCTGAGAGTATAGCCCAGATGCTCGCCTACCCTGGCAAATACATCACCCCACACCGCGCCTCTGGCGTGGCCGATATGCAAAGGCCCCGTAGGATTGGCGCTGACAAACTCCAGAAGGATCGATTCCCCCACACTGTCTTTGCCAAAATCGGCGGGATTTTGGATCACCTCTTTGGCGTAATCGCTTAAAAATGCGCGGCTGAGTTTGAGATTGACATACCCCTTGATGGGATCGACCTTTTCAAAAAGATCGCTTTTACTCAAACCTTCAGCCAATTCTTCAGCGATCAGCATCGGATTTTTACGCCATTTTTTTGCCAGCGCAAAAGCGATCGGCGTAGCAAAATGTCCAAATTTACGCTCTTTTGGATTTTCTAAAACAATATCTTCATCAATGTGTTGTCTGACAGTTTCTAAAACTTTTTTTTTCATTATGAAGTTTGTTTCTCCTCGGGCTTACTTTCATTTTTGTTTGTTTCTTCCGAGCTTACTTTCTTTGTATCAGCCGTATCCTCTTGCTCTTTTTCCTCTTCACTGACGGCTTTTTTAAAGTCCTTGATACCCGTACCCAGCCCTTTGGCCAACTCCGGTATCTTTTTTGCTCCAAAAAGCACTAGTACGATGGCTAAAATAATCAGCCATTCTGTCATTCCCGGCATACCCATGTTTACTTCCTTTTAGATAAAATTTAATCGTTGATTATAGCATAATTTACAGATTGTTCCAACTTTTGATAAAGGCTTCAATCTGCTTGTTTGACTGCTTGAGGCGCGCTGCGTTTGCGACCGTGACAAACTCTTTGACGGCTTTATCAAGATCGTCGTTGATGACGATATAATCGTATTCGCTGAGCGATTCGATCTCAAAAATCGCATTTTCCACCCGCTTTTGCACCACCGCTTCATCGTCTGTAGACCTGCTTTGCAGACGGCGCTTGAGTTCGCTCAAAGTAGGCGGCGTAATAAAAACGGAGGTGGTCAAATCCCCCAGTCTGTTTTTGACAAAACCGTGGCCCTGTACATCAATATCGAAAATAACCAGTTTGTCTTCTTCCAGCGCCTCTTTAACCGGCTTGATAGAGGTTCCGTAATAATTATCGTGAACTCTGGCGTATTCTAAAAAATTACCCTCTTTGATATCTTGTTCAAAGCTTTTTTTATCCACGAAATTATAATCCACCCCGTCGACTTCGCCCTCTCTTTTGGGTCTGGTCGTTGTCGAAATAGAAAAATACAGATCCCCAAGCTGCGGCGTAGCGCGGGAGATAATACTGCTTTTGCCCGCACCGCTTGGACCTGATACGACAAGTACGCTCATTATTTGTTCTCTTTGTCGGGATAAGAGATATTGACCGTCACCTGCATCCCGTCCAGGATTTTTTTGATATTATCGATTCCTAAAGATCCCACGTTTTGGGCCAGCTGCTGTGCCGTCTGCTCACTTTGGGGCTGTGATTCTTCCTCTGCGGATTGTTCCTGCGGTACTTCATCCTGACCTTGGGCCTCCGTGGCTGCGGCTTCATCTTCTACTTCGTTTTCATCAAAATCCAAATCTTCCCCGACTGCTTCACTAAGCGCTTCTTCTGTCAGTGAGGAAAACTCCTCGTTTTCAACGCTTACGTCTTCATCTTCTGCCATATCTTCTTTCCTTTTGTTGGTTTCGGGGGATTGTTCTTTCTCATCCAGCAAACCTTTGACCTGACTGAGTTCGTCATCGTCAATTCCCAGGCTTTCGCTTGCTTCAAAATCTTCTTCGTCATCTTTTGTATCCGTCTCGCCGCCGCTTTCTTCATTTTCGTCAAAAAGTTCATCATCGATTTCATCCAAATCCCGGTCAAAATCGATATCTTCCAAATCCTCATCAGCACTTTGTTCCTCTTGCGATTCTTTTTCTTCCTGGGGTTCTTCCTCTTTTTGAGGCTCTTCTTCCTCCTGAGGTTCTTCTTCCTCCTGAGGTTCTTCTTCCTCTTTTTCACTCACTGCATTTTCACCGCTGTCTTCCCCGCTTTTGTCTCGGTCGGATTCTTCCTGACCGCTTTCATCTTCGGTTTCGTCAAACAGTTCCTCATCGACTTCATCTCCACTCTGTGGTGCGGGGGAACCGGTTTTTTCCTCTTCTTCTTTATCCTCAGGTTCCGGGGCATCTTCCGTGTTTTGCTCTTCTTCCTCTTTTGATGTTTCCTCCGTATCTTTTTTATCTTCCTCTTGGCCCGTTTCTTTGGCTTCTTCCTCAGTATCGAGTTCGCTTTCGTCAAAATTGTCAAAATCGATATCGCCAAAGTCCTCTTCGCTGTTTTCTAACTGTGCTTCAAGTTCTTCATTGCTGTGTTCTTTTTTGTCATCGCTTTCTTCGATATCAAGTTCACTTTCATCTTCATCCGTTTGCTCCTGTTTCTCTTGCTGCTCATCTTCGCCGGCTGCGGCTTCATCATGCTCGTCAAAATCAAAATCGCTTTCAAAATCAAGTTCGCTGTCATCAAGGTCCGTATCCAGATCATCGCCGCCGCTGTCTTCCTGGTCAGTATTCTCCTGGGACTGCTCGGAGGCGGCTGGTTCCCCGGATTCCTGCTCTTTTTCCCCGCTTTCTTCCTTATCCGGTTCGTCTTGGCTTAGTTCGGCATCCAGGTCGGTATCAAGATCGTCATCAAGGTCATCCATATCCTCCTGCTCGCTGCTGCCGCCCAGTTCTTCCTTAATAGAACTCATCATATCCACCAGTTCCGTAGGCAGAAACGGCTTTTTCAGATACAGATCAAACCCGTCTACGGGCTGGGCTTTGGCACTGTGGATAAAGATCGTTTTTTCAAACGTTATCTCTTCTTTGATCTTTTCAAACAGTTCATCGCTGTAAATATCGGAATCGATGATAACGACGTCATACTTTTTATCCGCGACGAGATTAAAATCTTCATATTCAAAAAGTTCGGCGGAGGTTTTATCCGCACTCAAAGAAGCAAGTTTTGACACGACATGGTTGTTATTTAGCAGTAGGAATTTCATGGCTTCTCCAATCGTTTGCATCCGTTGTCACAATATTTTGTGAAAAAAGTAACTTAATTGTATAACGAATCACGTTTGATTTTGATTAATTGTAGCACATTTTGGCAAATGTTTACAAAGCAAAAGCGCCGTTGGCGGCTGAAAAGCCGCCTTTATTTACGAAAATAGGCAGATTTGTCCGAAGCCGACCCACTCGCTGTTTTCAACGCTTCAAGGCGGGCTATTCTGTCTTCGGTACTCGGGTGGGTTTGGAAAAGCTGGCTAAAGCGCATCTTTTTGCCGCTGAAAGGGTTAACGATGAACATATGCGCGTTTTGGGGCTGGGCCTGGCTCATGGTAGCCTGTTTGGCATAGTTTTGCAGCTTTTGCAGCGCGCTTTGCAGGTGCGCCGGATCACCCGTGATGCGCGCGGCGCCCGCATCGGCCATATACTCGCGGCTTCGGCTGACGCTGAGCTGGATGATACTGGCTGCTACGGGCAGGATGATAGCCAAAGCAAACATTACGATGGGATTGGGCGCATCCTCGTCGCCGCCGCCTCTGAAAAACGCGGCAAACTGCATGATGTTGGCGATCACCGCGATGGCACCGGCAATAGTGGCCGCAATCGTTCCGATCAGGATATCGTAGTGCTTGACGTGGCTGAGTTCGTGGGCCAGCACCCCTTCAATCTCCTCTTCATCCAAAAGTTCCAGTAATCCTTCCGTCACCGCAACGGCGGCATGTTCGGGATTGCGCCCGGTGGCAAACGCGTTTGGCACCCTATCAGGTACGATATAAACCTTTGGCATGGGCAGGCCCGCTTTTTGGGCCAGGCGCTTGACGATGCTGTGCAGTCCCGGCGCACTGCTTTGATCGACCTGGACGGCTTTGTAATGCTTTAGCACCATCTTGTCGGAGTAATAATACGAATAAAAGTTCATTCCCCCGGCAAAAATCAAAGCCAGCACCATTCCGGCCGTCCCGCCGAAGTAGCCGCCAAGCCAGACTAAAAGCACGGTCATTAGCGTAAGTAAAAAAACGGTTTTAATTCTTTCGTTCATTCTCTGTTTCCTTTTTAAATCTGTTTTTAGTTATTTAATCATAAAAAGGTAAACGGTTTGTAAACTTAAAGTTTTTGAATGGTACGGCGGGTGTAGGTGACATTCTGGTCGGGTTTAGCTTCAAAGGAAACGCGGGTATCGATGATGACGGTACCGTTGGAATCGGCGGTGGTGATATTGTCATCAATAGTGTGGGCGTCGTTACAGTTTAACCCGTTGCCGATATAGCGCAGCTGCATGTTGACGGCATACCCGTTGTAATCCATATCGATGTTTTCCAGACAGT
This sequence comes from uncultured Campylobacterales bacterium, assembly GCA_964442515.1. GTDB lineage: Bacteria > Campylobacterota > Campylobacteria > Campylobacterales > Sulfurovaceae > TCS-49. The sequence continues at coordinate 9,197 of CAYUAC010000051.1, forward strand.
TGCCGCTGTAATCATGCCCGCTGGCTGCAAGCAGCGCGTACTCGGTGGCACTTCTTGCCATCAGTCTGGATTGTTCTTTGAGGTAGACATTGGTCGTGCGGTCCACGCTGGTGGTCGAAAGCGAAATCATCAGCACCATCACGGTAGCGATAAACACCATGATAAAAATAGCCGTAAGCATGGAAAAACCGCTTCTCATAATATCGCCTTTTCTTTACAGATGATCATATTTTCCCCGCCGATACTCTCTCTGGCACAAAGCTTGATACGCACCACCTGCCCGTCTTGCAAAAAGCGGAAGGTTTCAAGGCCGTCGATAACAACTGCATCATCACCGTCGGTGTAATCCTCTCCTTCCCAGGGCTGATAATTATAATACAGAAGCAGTTGATTTCCCTGCGGAACCAGTGCGTACGCGCTGTAGCTTAAATCATACTGTTCGTAAACGGTTAAGTCGTGGTTGGTGATATTGCCGTCTTGAAAATCTTCGACATAGGCCAGCCTGGGATCGCTGTCATTACACCCGGTAGACAGGCACTCGACCGGAAAAGCGTATTGGATAGCGTTTTGATCGGTCGTATTGGCTTCACTCCAGTACAGTGAAATATTATTATCATCCCACCGGCCCTTAAAAAAGATCGCCGGGCGGTTTCCTGCTCCGGTAAGGTTGACATCGCCAAAGGTTTGACTGCCGATATGGTTGGCAAGGGACTGCGGCTTGGTTCCGGGCGTTAGGATCGTGGTCTGATTGGTATCGGGGTGTTGTATATCGATAAACCCGCTGTAAAGGGGTTCTTGTATCCCTTTTGCCCCGTTCCACTGCCCTTGAAAGCCGATATAATCCCTGCCGATCCACTCCAGAATTTCACGGGAACCGTCAGAGTTTGGCAGCGCGACAAAATCATTGGGATTTGCCTCGTCTTTGGCTATAGCCGTCGCCGGAATACGGTAAGAAACACGGTTGGCAATCTGCTGCACCGCCGTCTGGGTCTTGGAGTGCAGCCGCTCGCTTGTCCTGGCATCGATATAACCGCTGTACATTCTGGCTACGATCTCGGCGACAATACTCAGGACAATGCCCAAGACGACAATGACAAAAATGAGTTCAAGCAGTGTAAAACCGGATTTTCGCATCAGTAAATTTCCTTTTTAAGCAACTGCGTCTGTCCTATATTCGTAGAAAAAGCAAAAATATTAATATCAACTTCGGGGTCGTCCGGACTGCTGACGTCGATATCGATATATTTGATATTGGTAGGATTTGACTTATTGTCATCAGAAAGACTGATCGAAATATTACTGTCATCGGCATAACTGCCGCCGCCACTTAACCCGGCACCGATATACCACACATCCGTATCGGTTTGATACTCTCTGATATAATCCCCAAGCGAATCATTGTTTTCGCTGCTTACCAGCGTAACGCCTGTTCCGATATGGCCATCAATATACGCGCTTGACCCGCCTCCCAGATCGGCAGGCGATGCGGCGTTGCTGGCATCAGCGTAAAAACGACGCCGCTTATCACCGCTAAAATGACCGCTTCGCGGAGGGTCAAAAGCATCCTGGGCCGAGGGGTTGTTTATACTGACCGCTTTTGCGTACCCGCCGTTTCGCACGGGGTCGGTCTGGTTTCGGTCCCAGGCACTGCTGAGGATGTTGCCCGCTTTGGTCGTACCTGCCAAAATCGCTTCCTGGTAGCTTGAGGTGATGATCGCTTCACTGGACTGCGTGATCATAGAGGGAATACTCATGACCGAAATACCTATCACGACTATGGCAAAGATCAGTTCTATCATCGAAGCGGCCGGACGCAAGACAGGATTCACCAGTCAATCCTTTGCTGAGCGTTGTCTGAAGCATTGAGATCAACAGTACTTCGCTCATCACCGACACCGGCCCAGTCACCGGCTCCAAGGTCCCACTGGATATAGAAAAAGTTTTGATCATTATCCGCCGCCGTAGCGTTATACGGGATATAACGGTGATAACTCAGCCAGGGATCCGGAGCGATGGTTATTTTGGTTTTGTAATGGTTTTTCCCTCCGGTGTATTCGACATTGATATCATTTTGTGCACTAAGATCAACATTCATATTACTGACCGTACCGTCATCTTCTATATCTACACTGCTGGCTGAAGATTCTGCCCGTATCAATTTCCCGCTTCCGTTTTGATGCTGCGTAAACTGCCACCAGTTCATCCGGTCGACACTTTCCTGGCTCAAATCATATCCTGCGCACGAAGTACCGTATGAACCGTTTTCGCAAAACACTTCCACATAGGCAACCGCATCAACAACTTCCTGATCGCTTTGAACATCGGGGGCGTACAGGTTCGCGTAATAAAAGGTAACATTCCCATCAGCCGAGCTTGTATTACCATCGACCCCATCTGTATCCTCAATCGTCGTATTGAAATCAAACCCCACACTGCCGTCTAAGATTACGTTAAAGGGTTCCTGTACGGTATTTGGATCACGGTCAAAGTTAAAAGTGATCACCTCTGGATCACTGTGATCAGCGGTAATAACACCGTTTTGAAAATCCATATCCGTTTGGTTGAAATCATTAAACACCGCGTTTTGGCCGTCATACTGCAAGGCCGGCTCAATCGTAATGTTGCGTTCCCACAATCCGTCGTCTCTGTCGCCGTAATTGAGTGTCGTATTATTATTGTCATTGACCGCGCTGATGTTATACTGAATTTTTGCCGACATATTCAGATCATTCGAGAGGTAGGTGTAAGAACTGTTATGGTCATGCATCGTAAACGTGTTAAAAACAAATTTGGCCGGAATCCAGCGGTACCCGCTGAGTGTGCCATTAACCTCAACGTTATTGAGATTGGGATCACTGTTTTGCACGGGTTTGTCTTTTAAATCAACCCATGCCCAGTCTTCGTCTATAAAGTTTACATCGATCTTGCCGACATCACTGTAGCTGATATTGATATCATCCAAAAAACCGTCACTGAAAGGATTGGAAGCCGTAACATTTTTATCTCCGTGCAAGGTTCCGTTGGTATCGACTGCAACGGCGTAATCGGGGTTAAAATACTTCGTAACATTTATATCGACATTGCCGATACTCTGGTTATAATCGGCACTGTTGTTTGTACCGCTTTGACTGAGCGCCTTGATACTCAGACCGTACTTCCTGGCAGCGATAGGAAGATTTCCTGGAGGAGGTGAGTCAAACGATATTTCATACTCTTTTGGCCGGATAGCAAAATTATCTCTGGAACAGATTGGATCGTTTATTCCCATAATACATTCATAACATTCCCAGTAATAAGGAGAATTTTCATCAATATCATCCACTGACTTAGCCTGTAGGTTTGATTCGCAAATATCGGTAACTGCACATTCGGGATACACTTCCTCTACTTTTGATCGTGCGTTGAGACATTGTGGTACTCCTGCAATATTACCGGTATCCCGACTGGAATTATTACAATTAAAATTTTTCAAACCAAAATATTCGTCAAAATCCATATAGCGTATCCGAAAACGTGCATTACGGTGTGCTTTATCATAGCTGAGTCCCATCCACGTTTTTTGTGCCTCATTATTAAAAAACATTTGTCCTTTATACTCATCAAAAACTTTCAACTTTGATGCATTTTCACAGCTTTGCAACGTATCGTCAATATCAGTTCCATCTACTAATTCTAAGGTAATATCCGCATTAGAATTTTTCAGACTCACGTTATCTGCATCCAAACTAACGACATCAACATTGAAATCTTTCCCGTCAATCTGGGTATACAGCGCATTTTTGGGACGGTTGCCGCCAAGCGGGTCCCCGCTGCTCATATCAGCCCCCTCATGCACAACGTTAAATCTGCCCGTCGGCGGCTGCAAAACAAAAAAGGAAGCATTGACTTCCTGGCATTCTTCAATCGGAACAGGATTATCCCATGTTTGGCCTGTAACAGCATCCTCATAAGTCACAAAATAGTCATTATCCACCGTTATGTCCCCTTGAGCCTCAACAGTAGCGTTATATCGAGCAAAAACATCCGCATTTTCTTCAAGCTTTCCACCAACGCCATTTTCGGCTCCTTCGCCGACCCAGAAAGTCGTCTCGTTCGTATCGGGATCAAAAGCTGCAAGCCCCGTATCATTGGAATCGGTGTAATAGGTAAATTCGGTTTCCTCTACATTTTGCACCCGCAAAGAATTTGATAAAAATTCTAAAACATCCGAATCAATTTCCGACGTCACAGTCACCCCTTTTGCCGTCTCTATATCTCCGGTATCTTCATCTTTGGCCTGATTGGAAATATATATATCTACAATAATTTCATCTCCGTCATTAACATCCGTAACCCTGGTACCGTCAAGATTGTAAAACTCTTGGGCGTAACAAACCCTTGGCTCATACAATTCGGTTTCAAAGGCAATCATAGAGGGCCAGTACGTATCACCTTCACTTGAAAAACGAAAAGTAATCTCATCTTCGTTGTTTTGCATAATATTATACCCGTCAC
>CAYUAC010000052.1:0-13285 GCA_964442515.1 uncultured Campylobacterales bacterium
AGTTTTCCAAGGTGTTTAGCATTGACACACGCTTAAAAGGGGTTATCGGCCTCAATCCCACCTTCGGTGACGGATTAAGCGGTGATATGCTATCGTCTGTGTATCGATTTAACAAAGTAAATATTAAAACAGAGAGTGTATGCGATGAGTAAAGAGATTACTGTAACCATTGACGGTATTGAGTGCAAAGCCAACGACGGCGAATACATTCTCAATATCGCAAGAGCGAACAATATTTTTATCCCGGCTTTGTGCTATCTGACCCGGTGTTCCCCGACACTTGCGTGCCGTATCTGCCTTGTTGAGGCTGACGGCAAGCGGGTGTATTCGTGCAACGTCAAAGCTAAAGACGGTATGGATATTGTCACCAACAATGATGAGATTGCAACCGAGCGCCGCGCCATCATGCAGGTGTATGATGTCAATCACCCTCTGCAGTGCGGGGTCTGTGATAAAAGCGGCGAATGCGAATTGCAAAACTACAGCCTGTATGAGGGGATTGACACCCAGGAGTACGCAATCAGGGATACCCTGCGGCAGGCTACGGACTGGAGCAGCGTACTGCACTATGATCCGGGTCTTTGTATCGTATGCGAACGCTGCACGACCGTGTGTAAGGATATGATCGGCGAAGCTGCGATCAAGACGGTCAAAAGAGGCGGCGACACCCTGCCAAAAGAGCTTAAGGAAGAGATGCCAAAAGATGCGTACGCAATGTGGAACAAGATGCAAAAATCGCTTATCGCACCGGCAAACGGTGAGCATACCGATTGTGCCGACTGCGGCGAGTGTATCAGTGTCTGCCCCACCGGCGCGATTGTCAGCCGCGATTTCCAATATAAAAGCAACGCATGGGAATTGACAAAAATACCGGCCACATGCGCGCACTGCAGTGTGGGATGTCAGCTTAACTACGAAGTCAAGCATGAAAGCATCAATAACCCAGAACCCGGAATTTACAGGGTGACAAACGAGTTTCACTATGTCAGTCTCTGTGCCGCGGGCCGTTTTGGGTATGATTTCGAAAACAGGGCAGACAAAGATGAGCAGGCTTTTGCCCGCGCGGTTGAAGCGATGCAAAAAGCAGACAACGTTGTTTTTGACAGTTTCATCACCAATGAAGAAGCCCTGATTTTGCAAAAGCTGAAAGAAAAACTTGGATTTAACCTGGTCAACGACGAAGCAAAACAATTCGGCGATTTTTTGAAAGCATACGGCAGCGTCAGCGGTCAAAGCCTGTACGGCGGCGATCTGGCAAGTGTTAATGAGAGTGATTTTGTTATCAGTGTCGGATCATTTTTGCGCAGCGATTCGCCAAACAGCAGATACGCTTTTAATAATGTCCAAAAGCTCAACAAGGGCGGCGGAATCTATTTTCACCCCATCAAAGACAATATGGTCGAAACCTTTGGCAAAAACGTCCTGCAGGTCAATCACAAACCAGGTCTTGAAACGGCGGTACTGTATCTGATCCTGGATCTGTTTGGCAAAGAGTTGCCACGTGAGTTGCAAACGTTTTTGGACGGTTATAAGCATGAAGTGACCGAAACAGTCACAGAGACGGTCAAAGAAGAAATAACCGAACAGGCTGAAGAGATCGAAGTCGATGAAGAAAGCGGCGAAGAAAAGCGTGTACTCAAAGAGGTTAAGAAAATGGTGCCCAAGAAGGTACAAAAAGAGGTACGCGTAACCAAAAACAGACTCCTGGAGATGCTTGACGCGCCGGAAGATTTTGAAGAAAAGCTTCAAAAAGCACTGAAGAAAAAAGAAAGCTTTTCGCTTATTGCCGGGCAGGATTTGGTTTTTGCACCAAACGCCCGGGAACTTGCGGCACTGCTTGGCGCGGTGGAAAAATATACGGGTATGAATCTGGTTATCATCCCGCCAAAAACAAACAGTCTGGGCGTAAGCCTGATCTGTGATCTGGACCAACCCGCCCAGGGCTATACCGTCGGTTATAACGCAGCCGGGGATTTTACCCTCAGCGCCCTTGGCGGCGGTGATCTGGATATGCCCGCACTCAACCAGCAAGAAGGCACCTTTACCAATATCAATAAAAAGGTCGTTCCCACAAACGCGGCTCTGGGATACGGGGGATACACCCTTAACGATCTGGCAAACGCGCTTGGCCTGATCAGCGAGGAAACCGTGGACTATACCGGCCAATTAGGCCAGGTGGCTGAATACAGCGCCAAAGCCTTTGACGATCTGCCAAACTATTTCGGCAATGACAGAAGCGAGCATAGAGGATATTGCCTGAAAGCCGCTTCCTGCCAGACAGAGCAGATTGTGTGGCCAAAGATTCAAGAGGCCGGGGCACAAACGGTTGTGTACCGCGCCAACCCGCTCAAACAGTTCAGCGCCTTTACGAAAAAAGCGCACGAACTGCGGGATGAGGCCAAGATTTATATGTCACAGGAGCTTGCCGACAAGCTGGAAGTGCAGGAGGGGGATATGTTTGCATTTACCGTTGCGGGCAAAGAGTCGTCGCTGCCCGTTGGCATTGATAATAAGATCGGGGGACAGATCGCATATCTGCCTGAGTTTGATGAAAATTTCGATGCACAGATACTCTTTGAGGGTCAAAGATATCGCAGCATAAGTTATAATAAAGGATAGTCATGGATGCAGTTATTATTGAAACGATAATCAAAGCTGTTGTCGTACTTGCGGTACTTTCCGCGCTTGCGGGCTTTGGCACGTATGCAGAAAGAAAAGTACTGGCGTTTATGCAGCGAAGACTGGGCCCTACGCACGTAGGCCCTTTTGGGGTACTGCAGGTTGCAGCTGACGGTATCAAACTCTTTACCAAGGAGGATTTGATACCGCAAAACGCCAATAAAGCGTTGTTTATGATCGCTCCGGTGATCACGGCGGCAACGGCGTTTATCGCGCTTGCGGCCGTACCGCTTCTGCCGGAGTTTGAACTCTTTGGCTACACGGTCAGGCCTATTGTTGCTGATATCAATATCGGGATTCTTTTTGTCATCGGTGTTATGGGTGCGGGTTTGTACGGTCCGCTGCTTGCGGGTATGAGTCAGGCAAACAAATGGGGGCTGTTGGGCGCTGCCAGGACGACGGTGCAGTTTTTAAGCTATGAAGTCGTTACCGGCCTTGCCATTTTGTCGCCTATCATGCTTATTGGTTCGCTTTCGCTGATTGAGATTAACAATTATCAAACCGGCGGGCTTTTTGACTGGCTGATCTGGCAGCAGCCCGTGGCATTTGTACTCTTTATCATTGCAGGCTTTGCCGAAACCAACAGAACGCCGTTTGATCTGCTGGAACACGAAGCGGAAATCGTCGCCGGGTACGTAACCGATTATTCCGGTCTGCGCTGGGGGCTGTTTTTTGTAGGCGAGTATACCAATATGATCACTATCGCATTTTTGGCCAGCCTGCTGTTTTTCGGCGGCTTTAACGATCTGTGGTTTATCCCGGGCGGATTGGCGATTATCTTGAAGGTGCTGTTCCTTTTCTTTGCCATGCTGTGGGCGCGTGCCGCGTGGCCGCACGTCAGACCCGACCAGCTTATGTGGCTGTGCTGGAAAGTACTGATGCCAATTGCCGTGATCAATATTATCATCACCGGCATCGTAATAATGATATAGGAGTGTTTTATGAGTTTAGAACAGTTTAAAGACAGAAACGTGGGAACAAAAGAGTATATTTACATCGAAGGTTCCACAGACCCTAAAACACCCTCAAAGCGGTTTGCGCAGTTTTTGAAAAGAACATTTGGCAAGGAGCTTTTTGTGGGGCTGAAAGTGGTCTTTACCCAGATGGCAAAGGGGCCAAAAAGCTGGCACACGGTCAAGTACCCGCTGGAAAAGCTGCCCATCGGACCCCGCTACAGAGCGATCCACAAGCTGCTGCGCCTGCTTGAAAGCGGCAATGAGCGCTGTATCGGTTGCGGGCTGTGCGAAAAAATCTGTATCGCCGATTGCATCCGCATGGATACCAGATACAATGAACAGCAGCGAAAAGAGGTCACTGAATATACGATCAATCTGGGACGCTGCATTTTTTGCGGCTACTGTGCGGAAGTGTGTCCCGAACTTGCCATCGTACACGGGGGCCGGTATGAAAACGCCAGCGAGCAGCGTGCGCATTTTGCCTTAAAAGAGGATATGCTCACGCCAATTGATATGATCAAAAACCAAGACGAATTTCCGGGCTTTGGCGCACTCAGCGATGATGCGGACCAAAAAGTCAAGAAAACCCCGTTGGCATACTAAAGGAGTAATGATGTATGAAGCAGTAGCATTTTATCTATTTTCATTCTTGACTATCGCGATGTTTATCATCACGGTCATGAGTTCAAACGCATTGTACGCGATGAGTTCGCTGGCAGCAGGGATGATTTTTATTGCCGCCTTTTTCTTCCTGCTGGATGCCGATTTTTTAGGCGCGGTACAGATAGTGGTGTATTCTGGGGCGATTATGGCGGTATACGCCTTTGGTATGATGTTTTTTGACACGCTTGCCGAAGTCAAAGAACGCAACCCCAAAAAAATCGTTTTTATCCTTAGCGGCCTGATTGCGGTGACGCTGGTCATTGTGTTTATTTCACCCGTTATCGCTTCCAAAGTCGAGCTTTTATATCCCGCCGTTGAGGGGATGAGCAATCCAAAAGCAGTCGGTATCGTATTGTTTACAAAATATCTCGTGCCTTTTGAAGTGGCCGCGATTATGCTGTTGGTTGCCATGATTGGCGGTATCATTCTTGCGGGAAAAAAGATGAATGAAAGTGTTACGGAGATGGAAGAAGATGAGATCGGGGATGAAGGAGTGAAGTCATGATAACGATGAACGATTATCTGATCCTTTCAGCCATACTGTTTAGTATCGGCTTGATCGGGGTCTTGCGAAGAAAAAATCTGCTGATGCTTTTCTTTGCCACGGAGATTATGCTCAACGCAGTCAATATCGCGTTTGCCGCAATTTCAAAAGCTTACGGCAATCTGGAAGGGCAAATGTTTGCCTTTTTCATTATCGCCGTAGCCGCAAGCGAAGTGGCGATCGGCCTTGGGCTTTTAATAGCGTGGTACAAGAAAAAAGGTACGCTTGATCTTGACAGTCTTGCGACAATGAAAGGATAGGTGATGGAGAGTTTAGTATATATCGCACTTTTTGCGCCGCTGCTTGGGTCACTGCTGGCGGCACTGTTTAGTACGACCCCGAAGATTATCGGCGTGGGTATCATGACTTCCGCGCTGCTTGGAATCTCTTTGATCGCATCGATTATCCTTTTGAGTATCGTAAGCGGAGGCGTACAGATTCACGTAACGCTGATGGAGTGGATCGGCGCGGGTGATCTTTTGATCCCGTTTGGGTTTGTCGTTGATGAAGTGAGCGCGACGATGATGGTTGTAGTTACCCTTGTCTCAACACTGGTTCACGTCTACTCAATCGGATATATGGAACATGATATCGGCTTTAACCGGTTCTTTTCCTATCTCTCGGCATTTGTGTTTTCGATGATGGTACTGGTGATGAGCGACAACTTCGCCGGATTGTTTATCGGCTGGGAAGGCGTCGGGCTTTGTTCCTGGCTGCTGATTGGTTTTTGGTACCACAGAAAAGATGAAACCAGAGACGTCAACCCATCGATTTCGCCTTCATGGGCGGCCAATGAAGCCTTTATCATGAACAGGATCGCCGACCTGGGGATGTTGATCGGATTGTTTCTTATCTACTGGTTTACAGGCAGTCTGCAGTATGAGACGGTATTTGCCGAAATTACGGCCGTTGAAACCGGTGTTGTCTTTGCCATCGGCGCGTTTTTATTCATCGGGGCGATGGGCAAATCAGCCCAGTTCCCGCTGCATACGTGGCTGGCTGACGCGATGGAGGGTCCCACACCCGTTTCCGCGCTGATCCACGCCGCGACGATGGTAACAGCCGGGGTGTATCTTGTAGTCAGAGCATTCCCGATTTATGAGGTAATTCCCGATATGGGCTATATTATCGCCTGTGTCGGCGCGTTTGTAGCGATGTTTGCCGCGACGATGGCACTGGTCAACCGCGATCTGAAGCGAATCATCGCCTACTCGACGCTGTCGCAGCTTGGGTATATGTTCGTCGCCGCCGGTCTGGGGGCGTACTGGGTGGCATTGTTTCACTTAGCAGCCCACGCCTTTTTCAAAGCGCTGCTGTTTTTGGGTGCCGGTAATGTCATGCACGCGATGAATGATGAGCTTGATATCAAAAAGATGGGCGCGCTGTATAAGGTGATGCGGCCAACAGCTATTATGATGATTCTGGCTTCGGTCGCGCTGGCCGGTATCTGGCCGCTTGCGGGCTTTTTCAGTAAAGATAAAATCCTGGAAGTTGCCTTTAATGAAAACTCGTATCTGCTCTGGAGTGTTCTTTGGATCACGGCAGGGTTGACGGCGTTTTACAGCTTCCGGCTTATCATGTACGTCTTTTTCGGCAGGGACCGCCACACAAGCTGGGGCGCCCATCCGCACGAAATGCCAAAATTTGTCCTGTGGGCGATGGCTCCGCTTGGATTGATGGCTGTTATCGCGGGCTGGTTTTCAGGTTGGTTTGAATCCATGGTCACCCAAAAACTGCCCGAGTATTTTTTCAGCCATGCAACGCATGAAATGGTGCCGCTGCTGATCGTGCTGACACTTGCAGTAGCCATCGGCGGTATATTGGTCGCGGTGCTTAAATACAGAGGTGATGGCCCTAAAAGGCCTACCAATACGGATAACGTGGTATATAAACTGCTGTACAATCAGTATTATATTCCCAATCTGTATGAAAAATGTATTTCAAAACCCTACGCCAAACTTTCAGATGTGGCGTGGAGTATAGATATGAAGATAGTAGACGCTAGCGTCGACGCAATCGCAGCGACCATCTACGGTGCCGGTCAGAGTGCCAGAGGCTTGCAAACGGGCAACCTTTCAAAGATGCTTCGGCTTATGGCAGCAGGTGTCGCAGCCTTGCTCGTAGCGGCAGTCGTTTACAGTACACTAGGGTAAGGAGTAACAATAATGGATCATATTTTAAGTGTTTTGATATTCTTGCCTGCAGTGGCTGGGATACTAGGGTTTTTAGTCGATAAAAAAAGTGCAAAGACATACGCTATCGCCGTATCGGCAATGGTGTTTGTGCTTTCGCTTTGGCTTTGGTTGAGTTTTGATACGGGCAATCCGGGGCTTCAGTTTGTGGAAATGTTTCCCATCATCGAAAGTTTCGGGGTTAATTATTACCTCGGCGTTGACGGAATTTCACTCTTTTTGGTCGTGCTGACGACATTCATGACCATGGTGTCGTTGATTTCTCTGACCATTACCGAAAACATCAAAAATCTTGTTTTGTCGGTTCTGTTTCTGGAAATGACCATGATCGGCGTTTTTGTCGCGCTTGATGCGATCCTGTTTTACGTTTTCTGGGAACTGTCACTGGTGCCTATGCTTTATATCATCGGTGCGTGGGGCGGTCCAAGACGTGTATACGCGGCGATCAAGTTTTTCCTCTATACGTTTGCGGGCTCACTGATCATGCTTGTTGGTATGCTGGCTATGGCGTATTTTTACCAGGACGCAACGGGAACATGGAGCTTTTCAATTACCGAATGGCATAAACTCGTGCTGCCTTTTGAGTATCAGTTGTGGCTGTTTGTGGCGTTTTTCATCGGCTTTGCGATCAAGGTTCCGATGTTTCCTTTTCACACATGGCTGCCATACGCCCACGGCCAGGCGCCCACGATCGGTTCGGTGATCCTGGCCGCGGTACTTTTAAAAATGGGTACCTACGGTTTTGTGCGCTTTTCGCTTCCGATGTTTCCGGTGGCAAGCGTATACTTTATCATCCCCATCGCGATCCTGGCTTTGATCATGATCGTGTATACGGCGATGATCGCGTATGCCCAAAAAGATATCAAACAGGTGGTGGCATATTCTTCCGTTTCACACATGGGTGTGATTATTCTGGGTCTTTTTGCCATGAACGCCGAAGGTCTCGGCGGTTCGATCTTTCTGATGATCTCTCACGGTATCGTCAGCGGCGCGCTGTTTATGCTGGTGGGCATGATTTATGACAGAAAACATACCAAGCTGATGAGTGAATTTGGCGGTCTGGCTTCGGTAATGCCGCGTTATGCAGCGGTGTTTGGCGTGATGCTGATGGCTTCGGTGGGCTTGCCCCTGACCATCGGCTTTGTCGGGGAATTCCTGTCGCTGCTTGGGTTTTACCAGGTCAGTCATACGATTACGCTGATTGCGGGCCTGACTATTATTCTGGGTGCCGTGTATATGCTGAGCCTGTATAAAAAGACCTTTTTCGGTCCTTTGACCAAGCCGGAAAATAAAAAACTGCTGGATCTTAACGGTAAAGAGTTGACGGCGATGCTGCCTCTTGTGGCGATCGTGATCTGGTTGGGGGTTTATCCCAAACCCGTTTTGGAACCAATTGACAACAGCGTCAAATCCCTGATTTCATTCATGGATCAAAAAGTGGACGCTCTTGAAAGAACGTATGACAATTCCGATGACGGCCGTGCTGCAATCCAGCGTGCCAAAGAGATTATTGTCGTGAGCCAAAGTAAGGAGGCAGAATAATGTTTGAGCCTATTGCAGTAAGTTTAGAATCACTGAATCTCAGTACCCTCGCGCCGATGTTGATCGCCACAATGGGGGCGCTGCTGATACTGGTGATCGATCTGATCAAAAAAGATTTACACAAATCGCTGTATGTGATGCTTGGTATGCTGATTCTGGTCGTGGACCTGGGTGCGGTTATCGGGCAGCAGGTTAATTCCAGAGGATTTTTTGACATTATGCTCATTGACGGTCTGGCAATCGTTTCGCAGGTCATTATCCTGATCGGTTCGCTGATCTTTTTACCGCTTGCCCTTGGTAAAAGCCGATTCCACGAATACCGATATCCCGAGTATTTTGCGATGTTCCTGTTTATGGTTGCGGGCTTGCAGTTTATGGTCGCAAGTGATAATCTGATTATGATCTTTGTGGGTCTTGAAACCTCTTCGCTGGCGCTGTATACGCTTATTGCCCTGCACAATAGGGAGCGGTCCTTCGAAGCGGCGATCAAGTATTTTACGATGGGTGCGCTGGGGGCTTCGCTGTTTGCTTTCGGGGCGGCGATCCTGTACGGTCTGAGCGGTTCGCTTGAGATTCACCAAATCCAGCAGGCACTGACTGAAAGAGGCTTTGAACCTATCGGCTTAGTGCTGGCAGCTGCGGTGCTGCTGGTATCGGCGCTTGGTTTTAAACTTTCAATCGTTCCGTTTCATACGTGGACGCCTGATGTGTACGAAGGGTCTTCGGCGCCGCTTGCGGGGTATATGTCCGTTATGCCAAAGGTCGCGGGCTTTGTCGTAGCTATCAGGCTGTTTGAGTTTTTAGTACAAAGCGGCATCTGGTGGGTCCATGATATGCTTTTGATCCTTGGCGTACTGACTATGCTTATTGCCAACGTGACGGCGCTGGTACAAAACGATGTTAAAAGAATGCTTGCGTTTAGTTCGATTTCCCACGCGGGCTTTTTGATGCTTGCTATCGTGATCGGTACCACAAAAGCAAACAGTGCGCTGTTTTTGTATTTCGCGCTTTTTCTTTTTGCCAATATCGGGGCGTTTACGATGCTGTGGATTTCAAGGCACAAATCCAACGTTTTCCACGACCGTTTTGACCACCCGTTTCAAAAATTTGCGGGGATGATCAAAATCCAGCCCGTGGGTGCGGTGATTATGGCACTGTTTATGCTTTCGCTGGCGGGAATTCCACCCTTTAGTCTCTTTTGGGGTAAAATGTACGTAATCAGTGCGGCGGTGGATTCGCAATATATCGTCTTAGCCCTTATCATGGCGCTAAACAGTGCGATCGCGGCGTATTACTACCTCAAACTGATTGTGTATATGTTCTTAAAAGATCCGGCACAAAATGACGGGACGGTGTATGCCAAGAACGCGTCGCCTTCACTGCAGACGGTGATAGGAATCTGCGCGGTGCTTACACTCAGTGCCATCGTTTACGTTGGACCGGTTTTGGATATAATAACGCAACTAATGCAAGTTAGCGGATACTAATCCGTCCTCGCCGCTGCGGGGACGGCGGTGCAAGGAAAGACAATGAAATATCTTTTATCCCTATTATTTTTCTTTCTGCCCCTTTCTGGCTTTGAAATGAATATCAAAAGCGGAAAACTCAAGGGGCAGAAATATTCGCTTTTGCGCCTGCATGAGCCAACCAGACCTATCAAATGCCGCGAAGATATCGATGAATATATGCAGGTACAGTCCGTTACGTGCGAAGTCGACCGCAGCTTTGCCAGAGATATCGAGGAACTTTCCCACCCGCTTTTTTCGATCGATCTGCACAAGGACAGGGCAAGCTTTACCCTCCGCATCACCAGTCCGGTTAAATTGAAACTTTTTGATAAGACTAAACCCTTTTATCAGCAAAAGGAGATAGATTATTTTGATACGCAGGAAGCAAACAACTGGCTGATACTGGCTTACAGCGACAAGATGCCCTATATCGATAAGCAGTCTGCTACGGGTATGGGGTTTCCGATTCCGACAGATTTTGAGTCGCTGCCGGCGGTGGGAGCCGTGGATATGGATTCGCTGCCCGTTGCAAGCAGGACAAGCGGTGACGTGAACTCTTTTGCGGATTTGGAAAAAGAGTTTGAACAGGGAAATTACTCTTTTGTTTTGAAATCATCCAGGCAACTGCTGCAGCGTCATGAAGACTCTATTTTCAAAAGTGATTTTCTCAGATATAAGATTAAAGCGATGTATCATATGGCCCCGGCGGATAATTTTGATTCGATCGTAAAAGATGCCAAGCGCTTTTTGCGTGAGTACAGTTCAGATGAGTACCTACCCGAAGTTCTGCTTCTGCTTGCAAAAACATACGATAAAAGCGGTTTTTCCAGTGATGCGAAATATTTTTACGAGCGGCTGATCGCCGAACATGAGGGCTCTTTTCACGCGGCGATGGGCAAGGTTGAGTACGCGCTTTTCGTAGCCGATAACGAAGAAAACGCCGATGGCGCCAAGCTGCTTGAAGATGTTTTTTACGATACTTCCCACATGGCTGCGGCCGCATACGCCGCCGATGAACTGGTCAAAATCTATTTTGACCGTGACGAAATAGAGGAGGTTTTGCGTTATGTCAAAGTTATCTGGGAAAACGACCGCCAGTTTTACCTCAAACAGCATGACAGACTGCACGGCGTGGCCAAAAAACTGGCAGGCTATGAAAAGGGTCTGGACCAGGCGATACGAATGAATAAAGCGTTGCTGCAACGTTTGGACAGGAACAGGGACGCAGAGTATGAGGACGTGGCTTTTGAGATTGCTCAGTGGCTGGATGAGGCAGGCGAAAATGAAAAGGCTTACGAGGCATATGAAAATTATCTTGATAAGTTTCAATACGGTCAGTACGC
Organism: uncultured Campylobacterales bacterium; assembly: GCA_964442515.1. Taxonomy (GTDB): domain Bacteria; phylum Campylobacterota; class Campylobacteria; order Campylobacterales; family Sulfurovaceae; genus TCS-49. The sequence goes on from CAYUAC010000052.1 coordinate 11,428, forward strand.
CAAACAGGCCCAGCGCCGGCTTGATATCTTGCTTTCAAAGCAGGATGATGTTGCTTTTGATGAAAAATTAGAACGTCTGGACAAACTTATCGATACCCGCTTTGACGAAACCATCGGCCAAAGCGCGCTGATTGCAAAGATGCAGATACTGCAAGATCAGGAACAATACCGCAATCTGCTTGATCTGGAAGACAAAGCACAACAGCTTCAGGGGAAGCAGGCCAAAAGCGCGGAAGAGATGCTGGCTAATGCGTTTGACCAACTGGTGCAAACCTATCTTTCAAGCGCCGACTGCGACGCTTTTGCCACGCTCTATCAAAACAGTAAGCGGGAGATTTCACAAAAGCGTTATGACAATGAAGCCCTGTATTCATGCTATATGGATATATCCGATTATGACAGGGCTTACGATGTCGCCAAAGCCAATACGGATGCCAGCGGAGTTGAGCAAAAAGCACTCTGGCTGTGCAGACTGGGCAGGGCCGCGCTGAAATTAAACCGTCTTGATGAAAGCAACGCCGTTTACGGTGATATCATTGCGATGGAGCAAACGGGGCGTTGCGAAGATTTATATGCAAACCGTTTTACCATCGCCGACAGGCTGGATATGACCGGTCAAATGGTTGAAAGTCTGGATGCTTTGGAAAAGCAAAACAGCAACAGCGTGGGACTGTTGCCAAAGTATAAAACGCTGATACAAAAGCTGGAGGATCCTGAGCTTAAAAAGGTGTATACGCGTCGTATGCTTGAACTTCGCAACAAGCTGCAAACCGATACGTTTACTCCCTGGATCGAACTGCAGGCTGCTGACATGCTGGAAGCAGACCGGGAGATTGTAAACGCGCTGCAGCAGGCAGCAAGCAAGGATATGCCGCAGGATAAGCTTGCAAGGGTGTATTTTGAACTTGGTAACGTATATTCGGCGCTTGGACAGGACCGGGAGGCAGTAAACAGTTATGAACAGTGCCGGGAAATAGACAGTATGTGGGCGGGGATTTGCGGCGACAGTCTGGATATGATTCAGAATTGATTAAGCTTACTTTGCTAAAATGAAAACCACCTCCACAACGAAAGGACGTAATATCAAAGAGGATAGTTTTATCATTCGACATCCGGGTATTAAAGACGGTCTTGGGATTTACCAACTGGTAAAAAAGACCAAAGTTTTAGATGTGAACTCCTCATATCTGTACAACCTTATCGGTGCCCATTTCAGCGACACGTCGTTAGTGGTGACGCAAAAGCAGGGCGAAAATGAGAGTATCGTCGGTTTTATCAGCGGTTATCTGCTGCCTGATCAGCCAAACGTGCTTTTTATCTGGCAGGTCGGAGTCGATGCGTCGATGCGCGGCAAGGGCTTGGCAAAAAAACTTGTAACACAGCTGATTAAAGAGCATGAAGACAAGATCGATACGATCCATACAACGGTCTCTCCTTCCAATACTCCTTCAAACAAACTCTTTGATTCTATCGCCAAATCGTACAATACTTCCATCAAAGAAGAAACGTTCTTGGATATAGAGGATTTTGAAGAAGGCCACGAAGAAGAGATATTAAAAATCATACCAATAAAGGAACAATAATATGAGAATATTTGAAAACAATGAATCAGAAGTAAGAGGCTATATCAGAAGCTTTCCTACTATTTTTAAAAGCAGCAAGGGTGCGATCCTGACTGATGAGCAGGGTGATGACTATATCGACTTTTTCGCCGGAGCGGGCGTACTGAATTACGGTCACAACAATGAAGATATTTCAAAAGCCCTTATCGAGTACCTGCAAAACGACGGTGTCGTCCACGGTTTGGATATGGCAACGACGGCAAAAAAAGAGTTTTTAGAAGCGTTTGTCGGCAATA